>JAQUHG010000295.1 GCA_028683735.1 Tolumonas sp.
ATGCCGAAGGTAAAAAAATTCTTTGGGCGCCGGATCGTCACCTCGGGGCTTATATAGAGAAAAAAACGGGTGCAGAAATGCTGCGTTGGCAGGGGGCGTGTATCGTCCATGATGAATTTAAAGCCAAGGCATTGGCACGTTTGAAAGCCGAACATCCTGATGCCGCTGTCCTGGTGCACCCGGAATCACCTGCGGCAGTTATTGAAATGGCTGATGCAGTCGGTTCCACGACCCAATTGATTAAGGCGGCGCAACAGTTACCTCAGCAAAAATTGATTGTGGCAACAGACCGTGGCATTTTCTATAAAATGCAACAAGCGTGCCCTGATAAGGTCATGATTGAAGCACCAACCGGTGGTGATGGTGCAACCTGCCGAAGCTGTGCACATTGTCCGTGGATGGCTATGAATGGCTTAGAAGCGATTTATGCAGCTTTATCGGAGCAGGCTGATGCGCATGAAATCAAAGTTGATGAGTCTATTCGCCAGAAAGCACTGATCCCATTGAATCGTATGTTGGATTTTGCTGCTAATTTACAGCAGAAAATAAGCAGCAATATTTAATGGCACATTGAAATAAAAAAGCAGGATACCAATGTATTCTGCTTTTTTTATTTCTAGAACATCACGTATCTTTTACAGATAACTGATCTCAGTGCTGAGAGTATGTTCTTCACCCGCTGGGATCGTTTGTCCTTCCCCAGTAACACAGGTTTCGACACAAACCATGGTCTGCCAGCGATCGCTATCGAAGTCAGCCATGTTTTCTGCTGCAGTCCAAGGGTTCCAAACCACCGCAGAATTTTCACCACCATTATCTAATTTGATGGTGTCGTAGCCAGTTGTGAATGTGACTACTTTGGCCGGTTTACTATAAACACGATCCACTGCAGCGGTCAGATGAAAATCACCTTCTTGAACGCCATCTGATTTTGTCAGTTTATCGTAGAAGCTATCGCCCAAGCCTTTTACCGTGACAAACTCAGTTCCTTTGGTATTGAAGTAAGTGTGCAATGCTTCAAAAACACGGAATTCTTTTTCAGTGGTATTTTCAGTGGTTAGCGACATGGTTAATGTAGCACCCACACGAACTTCAAATTCCAGACGGAATGTATGAGGCCACATAGCGAGTGTTTCTGCTGTGTCGTTCAGAGATAGATGCACAAATGTGCCATCGTCTGTTTCGCTGACGCCTTCCAATTGCCATGTCAGACCGCGAGCAAAACCATGGGCAGGAAGTCCTGAGCCTAATTCTGCTGGTGCTGGGCCGAACCAAGGCCAACAGATAGGCACACCACCCCGAAATGGCTTAGAACCATCTTGAGCGCTGGTATGACTCATCCACAGTAATGGTTGTTTATTTTTTGCTTGATAGTGCAATACGTGCGCACCAAATAATGAGATGGCAGCTTCCGCATATTGGTTTTTAATAATGAGATAACTTAGCCCTGATTCATTAGTAGCTAACTGTGTATTGCTGGTGAGATCTTGTTGTTTAGTAAATTTGAATTTTCTTAACATGTGTACGCTCCCCAAGTAAAAAGGCAGCCCGTAGGCTGCCTTTTGTAAACTCATTCGGAATGAGCGCTCAAATTATTTAGAGATGTGAGCGATCAGGTCCAGAACTTTGTTTGAGTAACCGATTTCGTTGTCGTACCAAGAAACCAGTTTAACGAAGTTGTCGTTCAGAGCGATACCAGCTTTAGCGTCGAATACTGAAGTCTGTTTTTCGCCAACGAAGTCAGTAGAAACAACTTCATCATCAACATAACCCAGAACACCTTTCATTTCGCCTTCTGATGCAGCTTTGATTTCTGCACAGATTTGAGCGTAGGTAGCTGGTTTAGCCAGACGTACAGTCAGGTCAACTACAGAAACGTCTGGAGTTGGAACACGGAACGCCATACCAGTCAGTTTGCCTTTCAGCTCTGGAATTACTACGCCAACTGCTTTAGCAGCACCGGTAGAAGATGGGATGATGTTCTGAGCCGCGCCACGGCCACCGCGCCAATCTTTAGCAGATGGACCGTCTACAGTTTTCTGAGTAGCGGTAGTTGCGTGAACGGTAGTCATCAGACCTTCAACGATGCCGAATTTGTCGTTGATAACTTTAGCCAGTGGAGCCAGGCAGTTAGTGGTGCAAGATGCGTTAGAAACGATGTCTTGGCCAGCATAAGATTTGTCGTTAACGCCCATTACGAACATTGGGGTAGCATCTTTTGATGGGCCAGTCAGAACAACTTTCTTAGCGCCAGCAGTGATGTGTTTACGAGCAGTTTCGTCAGTCAGGAACAGACCAGTTGCTTCAGCAACTACGTCAGCACCGATAGCATCCCATTTCAGGTTTGCTGGATCACGTTCTGCAGTTACACGGATAGTTTTGCCGTTAACAACCAGGTTACCATCTTTAACTTCTACGGTGCCTTTGAAACGACCGTGAGTTGAGTCGAATTTCAGCATGTATGCCATGTAATCAACGTCGATCAGATCGTTGATACCAACAACTTCGATGTCTGAACGTTCGAAAGAAGCACGGAATACGAAGCGACCGATACGGCCAAAACCGTTAATACCTACTTTGATAGTCATAGTTGTACCCAACATGTGTTCAAGGGAAAAAATTCGCCTATGAATTTACAAGAATTAAGGGGGAATGAGCAACTACCAAGCGACTATTAATTGCGATATATCATGAAATAGTTAATTTGTTCGCTATGCTTTATTGGGTTTGTGCTAAGTCAAGTCACGATTGTCTGTTTTTTTCGAATAAATTATAAGCGATCGAGCAGGACAAAAATAATTGCTGGTGGTCAGGTCACATTCAGTATTACCTTCAATGTGTGAGAATTGGGATATTACTAATATGGCGCTGACATCATCGGCCTGAATTATTCAACGGGAGGATAAGATGGATGAACTCCTTGATTTACTGGCACAACGACGTGGTATAGGGCAAGAGTATACGGATATCTGGGGGAAAACGACTCAGACATCAATGGAGAATAAGCGGGCTATCCTTGATGCCATGGGATATGCAACGACGGAACCTGAGGTCTTATCAGAACAAATTAGTCACGAGGATCTTACTTACTGGCAACAAATGTTGGATCCTGTGTATGTGCTAAGACAGCAAACAGAGTTTCATATTACCTGCAGATTGCCTGCAAGTGCGGAGTCTGTACTGAATTGGCGTATTGAACTGGAAGAGGGGGCTCAGCTAAGCGGCGTTATTTCACTGAATGACAGTCAAAAAATAAACTCTTTCCAAACAAACGAATTATTATTTTCTGAATATGTAATAAATATTCAGCAGAATATTCCTAATGGTTATCATCAATTTAATCTTTTATCTGGAAATAATACGCAAGTATTAGCGACTTCTTCTTTAATTGTTGCTCCGGCCAATTGTTTTCATCCTGAGTTTTTACAACGCCAGCAAAAATGCTGGGGGCCAAGTGTTCAATTATATACTTTGCGTAGCCAGCGTAACTGGGGGGTTGGCGATTTCACCGATCTAAAAATGTTATTGCGTGGTGTTGCGGCGTGGGGCGCAGATTTTGTTGGTCTGAATCCGATCCATGCTTTGTATCCGGCTAATCCGGAAAGTTGCAGCCCGTATAGCCCTTCTTCCCGTCGCTGGTTAAACGTCATTTATATTGATGTTGAAGCAATACCTGATTTTGTATCCAATCCAGCGCTGCAAAAAGAGTT
>JAQUHG010000039.1 GCA_028683735.1 Tolumonas sp.
GTGGGTATATTCCGCTTAAATTTAGCCGGTAAATTACGCTATCTGAATGAATTCGGTACCTCGTTGTTACAATGCTCATCCAACGACTTGTCACATTGGCTGGATGCGCTGATGGCCGAAGATCGGCTGCAATTATTACAACATTGGTTGCCAGCATTATTAAATGGCATTACTGGCGAAATGGAATGCCGGGTTTGTCATGGCGATGATCCCTGTACTTGGTTGGTAATCAATGCATCTCCAGAAAAAAATGACCAAGGCGAAACCATCGGTTATATCGGCAGCCTGACTGATATCACGTCACAAAAAACTAATGAAGAAATATTGCGTCAATCAGTCACCGTATTTGACCATACCCGTGAAGGGATCATGATCACCGACACGCAATCCCATATTCTGCGTGTAAACCCAGCGTTAACAGAACTTTTTGGTTATAGCGAACAAGAGTTACTGCATAAAACACCGGCCATATTCAAATCCGGCCAGCACTCGACTGAGTTTTACCAAATGATGTGGCATGCCATAGAAACCTCTGGTTACTGGCGCGGTGAAATCTGGAATCGCCGAAAAGACGGTGAGTTAATTCCGCTCATCGGCAGTATCAGCAGTGTGCATGACACTAAACACCAGCTAACACACTATGTCAGTGTCTACACAGACATTCGTCAACTGAAAGACTCGGAAGCCCGGCTCGAACATCTGGCTCGTCATGATCCACTGACACAACTGCCGAATCGTTCTCTGCTGGCGATCAATCTGGCGCACGCTATCGCCTTGGCTGACCGACGCCAACAACGTGTCGCGTTAATCATGCTCGATCTGGATCGTTTTAAAGATGTAAATGACAGTTTTGGTCATCAAATTGGCGATGTCTTATTACAGGAAGTTGCAGTGCGTTTACGCAATCGTATTCGCACCTCAGACACCATTTGTCGTTTAGGCGGTGATGAATTTACGGTACTGGTAGAAGGAAATCCTGATATCACTGCTATTGATCATATGGCAGAAGAGATACTAAAACTGTTAACCGTTCCCTTCCATTTACCGAATGGCCGGGATGTCATCATCGGTGCCAGTATTGGCATCAGCCTGTATCCCGAACATGGTGATACACCTGAAGATTTATTACAACAGGCTGATGCCGCTATGTATCGGGCCAAAGCCAGTGGTCGCAGCTGTTTCCGGTATTTCTCCGATGAATTGACTCAAGCAGCAGAACGCCGTCTCGATTTGGAAGTACGCTTGCGCCGGGCGATTGAGCTCAATGAACTGCGCGTCTACTTCCAACCACAAATGGATATTGCCAGTAATCGAATCATCGGCGCGGAAGCATTGGTTCGCTGGCAAGATCCGAATCGTGGTTTGATCGCACCTATTAATTTTATTCCGGTCGCCGAAGAAACAGGGTTAATCAAACAACTGGGTGAATGGGTACTGTTTGAAACATGTCGCCAAGGAAATGAATGGCTACAAAAAGGGCTACCGGCGATCAATCTCGCAGTCAATATTTCACCGGTTCAATTCCGTTATAGCAACATACTGGAATCGGTCATGAGCGCACTGGATGAAACAGGCTTCCCAGCTGCCCATCTGGAACTCGAACTCACCGAAAGTGCCTTGATGACACATGAATCAGAAGCCGCTGAAATCCTTAACCAATTGCGACAATTGGGCGTGCGATTAGCCATTGATGACTTCGGTACCGGTTATTCATCACTCGCTTATCTGAAACGTTTCCCGCTGGATGTACTGAAGATCGACAAGAATTTTGTCGATGACATTCCGCATAAGAAAGATGATATGGAAATTGCCGCTACCATCGTGGCCATGGCGCATACATTACGCTTAAAAGTAATGGCGGAAGGGGTGGAAACCGAAGAACAACTGAGCTTCCTGAAAAGTCAGGGTTGCGATGGTTATCAGGGTTATCTGATGAGCCCGCCGATCCCGGCGGCGCAATTTGAGCAGTTATTGCGTGAACATCAGCCGGTATAATTTACCGGCTGTTTATACCCTTCGTACTTGAAGTTGCAGCGTCGTTGACGGCGCTCGATGATCAGCGGGGAATTTGCTGCGTGATGCAGTGAATGTTACCGCCACCGAGCAATATTTCACGCGCCGGCACACCGACAACGGTATGCTCAGGGAAAATTTGCTGCAAAATAACTTTCGCCTCATCATCCGTTTTTGGATCGAGTAATGGATAAACAATACGATCATTAGTGATCAGAAAATTCACATACGAACCGGCCAGACGACCACCCGCATCACGCGGCACACCAGAACCATCAACCACACCGGCTGACTCTTCTTCCGTACAATACAACGGACCCGGTTGTGGCAGTTTCCAGATCTTCAGTTTGCGGCCTTTGGCATCGACGGTTTCCGACAGCACCTTAAACGCCGCTTGTGAACGCGCATATTGCGGATCAGTTTCATCATCCGTCCAATGCAGGATCACTTCACCCGGACGGGCAAAACAGCACATGTTATCGATGTGACCATCAGTCTCATCCATATACACGCCCTCTTCCAACCAGATGAAATGAGTCACGTTCAAATAATCACGCAGATAATCTTCGATCTGTGCTTTGGTCAAATGCGGATTACGGTTTTTGTTCAGCAGGCATTCTGCCGTAGTCATGCAGGAGCCTTCGCCATCCACATGGATCGAGCCGCCTTCCAGAATCAAGGGTGCGGCATAACGATCAAAACCATGCACCGCCAGCATCTGACGCGCCACCAGCTCGTCCTGATCCCACGGTAAATACAGGCCACCATGATGACCACCCCAGGCGTTAAAACCCCAATCCACACCGCGACATTCGCCGTTACCATTGATCACTACGGTCGGGCCAGTGTCACGCGCCCAGCAGTCATCGCTGTTCATCGGCACTAACGTGACTACCGCAGGCATGATGGCTTTGGCCTGCGCCATAAATTGCTCTGGCACCGCCATATACACAGGGGTTGCCCCTGCAATCGCTTCTGCCACTTGGGCGAACGTGGCTTGCGCGAATTTGCCGGCTTCACGCCAGTTATCGGGGCGAAACGGCCAGATCATCCATACGGCTTGTTGCGGTGCCCACTCAGCAGGCATAAAAAAACCGTCCTGCTTTGGCAGGCCGGTTACTGTCTTAATTGTCATATCCTGATGTCCTTGATTACTGTCAGGAAAGAGATGGGCAGGAAAAACTTACCAAGAAGTTTCGCCATCGGAAGTCATAATGGTGCCGTACATCGCTGGGCGGCGATCACGGAACAGACCCCAGCTGATACGCTGTTTGCGGATCGCTTCCAGATCAAAAGTATGCACCAGCACGCATTCGCTGGTCTTATCTGCCTGCTGCACCAATGCACCAGTCTGATCAGCAATGAACGATGAGCCGTAGAAGGTCATTTCCAGACCTTCGATAAATTTGCTCTTCTCAGTGCCAACACGGTTAGAGGCGATCACTGGAATAATATTGGCAGCCGCATGACCTTGCTGTACGCGGGTCCAATGTGGCTGCGAGTCGATTTCTGGATAAGCCGGTTCAGAACCAATCGCGGTCGGGAAGAAAATCACATCCGCACCCAACAACGCCAAGCTGCGTGCTGTTTCCGGGAACCATTGATCCCAGCAGATGCCAACGCCGACATTGGCATATTTGGTTTCCCACACGACAAAGCCAGTATCACCCGGAGTGAAGAATTGTTTTTCCTGATAAGCCGGGCCATTTGGGATGTGGGTTTTACGATACACATCCAGCACTTCACCGTCGGCATCAATCATGACCAGCGAGTTGTAATGCGCATTACCGGCCCGTTCAAAAAACGACAACGGCAGCACGACATCCAGCTCTTTAGCCAGTGCCGAGAAATGTTTGATCAGTGGGCTATCTTCCAGCGTTTGCGCCAGATCGAAATGTTCCGGGCTTTGATCAATGCAGAAGTAAGGTGTCTGGAACAGCTCTTGGATCAGGATGATTTGTGCACCCTTCGCCGCTGCGTCACGTACCAGCTTTTCAGCCCGGGCGACGTTGCCCTCAATATCCCAGGAACAGGCCATCTGAGTGGCTGCAACGGTAACTAATGCCATAACACGCTCCTTCTGAAGAATAAATTACTGTCAATGAACGGCAGAACCTCTGATTTTATCTGCTTTGCCAGCAATGATCGACAGCTGAAGTGCGCTTAATACAATAAATCACCAAAGCCATTCAATAATCGCGGCAAGCCTTGCGTAAATTGCACGGGGGCATCCAGCAAAGCAAAACAGAGACAACCATCGCGCGATTGCGGTTGATGGGCCACTTTAGCATCCCGCAGCACAAAATCACCGGGGATATACTCGCCCAATTCATCGCGAAAAACACCGGTTAACGGCAGCGTTAACTCAATACCGCGGTGGGTATGCTGTGGTACCGCCGCACCGGCAGACAGATACATCAAACTGGCCCGGCCGCTGGATTGATCATCTAATAATAAGCGGCTACGGCCAATATTTCCCATCTGTTGCCAATTCTGACGGCTGATATGGCGTAATGCGCGGGGTAACCAGAATGTCTGCCCCTGGATCTCGATCTTAGGCTCTTCTGCCTGCACCGGCACAGTTATCGACGGTTGTTCCAGAATATACGACAGCATGTCGTCGAACAGGTGTTCTTCCTCAGGCAACACCCTATCGGCAATCAACACACTTTCCGCTAACTGACGTTCCAGATCGGCGACACGGCGGGCACAGGTCGGACAGAATTCTACATGGATCGCTACGGCCAACGTCATACTGAGTGGCAACGTATCGGCGGCATAAGCAGCCAGCAGAGCATTATCAGGATGGAAATTAATCATGCTCGTGCTCCTGCTCAATTTGTTCACGCAATTTAGATAACCCCAGACGCAGACGCGATTTAACCGTCCCTAACGGGATCTGCAGACGATCCGCAATTTCCTGCAGGGTTTGTTCTAACAGATAAACACCACGTACCACTTCCTGTTGCGCAGGAGGCAGCAAATGCAAGTAATGCGTTAATTGGCGAGTCAGAATATCGTTTTCGCCCGGATCGTTCTCGTCGTCTTCGACCGCCTGATATTCCAACACTGGCCACAGATCTTCTGCCACCAGATCTTCTTTCGAGACTTGCTGACGCCGCAACATGTCGAAGCACTGATTGCGCATGACGGTGTAGATCCAGGTGGTGGGCGCCCCTTTTTCTGGGTGGTATAACGCCGCTTTTTGCCAAACGGCGAGCAGCGTATCTTGCACCAGTTCCATAGCCCGGGCTTCAGAGCGTAGATGGCGCAAGCCGTAATGACGAATACGGGGAGCAAAATAGTGGAACAGCTGACCATACGCGGCTTTACTGCGCTGCGTGGCCACCTGTAACAGTAACGCGGTGAGATCGAGGTTCGCGTCTTCCATTAACATCCTCTGCGGGGGCAGTCGATACGACTGAATAACCGCAGTATATCCCAAGTTTACGCATCCCATAATGAACGCCCTGAACTAATCGCGTAATTGCTTATTACGCGAGCAGTCAGTAGGCGGATCATTGATAGGGATAATTCTGTTCAGTGTTGGCGAATCGCCGCATCTTCTTCCTGCACCGCCTGTAATAGAAAATGCAGTGCATCGTGATAATCATTGCTGGCCATCAGACTAAATTTTTCCTCAGCCGCCAATGGCAGTACTTCCAGCCAACGTTGCACTACCCAGCAAGCATCCGCCCATTGTGGTGTCGGATAGTAGGCCGCATAGTTTGGGTGTTCCTGAAACACCTGCCCTAGCTTTTCAGCCAGAATATGTTGTTCCGGCTGTAAGGGGGCATGTTGCCAGCCCGGTAATAACTGAACATCGGCACTTAATAGACCGTCTGCTTCGACTTCCAGTGACCGAATGCGGAAACGATCGATCCCTTTAACGGTAACGCCTAATATGCCGTCGTCGAGACGATCAAAATCGATAATTTCAACCCGGGTGCCAATTGCCAGTAAGGGGGAAAAACCGCCGTCCTGTGCTTTGCCTAATAAACAAAGCCCCATACCGCGTTTGGAAGATTCAGCGATCATTCGCAGATAGCGAGGTTCAAAGATTCGTAACGGCAGCACACCATCAGGTAACAGGTTGAGACGTAAGGGAAATATGGATAGTTGCATGGCAACCTCCTTTTTATGATCAACAGGAGTTTGTGTCGAGACGGTTCTCCGATTTCTGATGTGCCTCGTTCATCAGAAATCACTACTCCAGTTTTGCCGTTGTGCTGTCGTTATTTTTATCTTCTGTTTTAATTGTAGCCGCATGTAGCTAACTTTCCTGAATCCGCATCGAAAAGGTAGTCAGTGCCCAGCAATCCGAGTAAAATTTGCGGCCCAGCCGTCTGGCTACCCGTATTCGTGTCAGGAACCGTCAGAAACAATGAAAGCACAGATCCAGCAACTCCTTGAACAAACCGTATCCAGCCTGAAAGCAGCGGCATTAATTCCGGTTGAATTAGAACCGCGTATTCAGGTCGATAACACCAAAGACAAGGCGCATGGCGATCTGGCCACCAATCTGGCGATGTTGCTGGCAAAACCAGCCGGTAAAAATCCGCGCGAACTGGCCCAACTGATTATCGATCATCTGCCCGCTTCGACTCTGGTTGCAAAAGCCGAAATTGCCGGCCCGGGTTTTATTAACTTTTTCCTCGATAGCGCCTGGCTCGCCAAGCAGATTGAAGCTATTGCTGCCAGCCCAACCGCGGAAGTGAAACCAGCCATTCCGGCACAAACCATTGTCACCGATTACTCTGCACCTAACGTTGCCAAAGAGATGGCCGTGCACCACATCCGCTCGACCGTCATTGGTGACGCAGTGACACGGACGCTGGAGTTTTTGGGCCATAACGTGATCCGCGCCAACCACATCGGTGACTGGGGAACCCAGTTCGGTATGTTGATCGCGTATTTGGAGAAAGTGCAGAACGAACAAGCCAGTGAACTGGAACTGTCTGATCTGGAAGCCTTCTATCGCGAAGCCAAAAAACATTACGACGAAGATGAAGTATTTGCGGAACGTGCGCGTGGTTATGTGGTGAAACTGCAAGGTGGCGACGAATATTGTCGTGCCATGTGGAAAAAACTGGTGGATATCACCATGGCCCAAAACCAGCTCATTTATGACCGTCTGAATGTCAGCCTGACTGAAAAAGATGTGATGGGCGAAAGCCTGTACAACCCGATGCTGCGTACCATAGTGGAAGATCTGCAAGCACAAGGGCTTGCGGTTGCCAGCGAAGGCGCGTTAGTGGTTTACCTGGATGAAATCAAAGGTAAAGACGGCGAAGCCATGGCGGTGATCATCCAGAAACGTGATGGTGGTTTCCTCTACGCTACTACCGATATTGCCTGCGCGAAATACCGCGTGGAAACGCTGAAAGCCGATCGTGTGCTCTATTTCATTGACTCTCGCCAGCATCAACACCTGCAACAAGCATGGACCATTGCCCGCAAAGCCGGTTATGTGCCAGCCGAGGTTTCACTGGAACACCACGCTTTCGGCATGATGCTGGGTAAAGATGGTAAACCGTTCAAAACCCGTTCCGGTGGCACCGTTAAGCTGTCTGAACTGCTGGATGAAGCCGAATCTCGTGCCAGTGACCTGATTGCACAAAAATCCGCTGATCTGCCAGCCGATGAAAAAACTAAAGTCGTGCACGCTGTTGCGATGGGTGCCGTGAAATATGCGGATCTCTCGAAAAACCGTACCACCGATTACGTTTTCGATTGGGATAACATGTTGACCTTCGAAGGCAACACCGCGCCTTACCTGCAATACGCCTATACCCGTATCCAGTCGATCTTCCGCCGTATTGGTGATGAAGCACAGCCAGGAGCTGTGCAGATCACGGTACCCGCCGAAGAAACGCTGGCAAATAAACTGTTACAGTTCAACGATGTGGTACATAACGTAGCGCAAAAAGGGATGCCACATCTGCTGTGTACTTATCTGTATGAGCTGTCTGGTTGCTTCATGAGCTTCTACGAAGCCTGCCCAATTAATAAAGAAGGCGTTACTGCAGCCGAAAAAGCCAGTCGCCTAACGATGTGCCAAGCCACAGCAAAGACACTGACATTGGGTCTGTCATTGCTGGGCATCGAAACGCTGGAGCGCATGTAAATCATGACTCGGGATTACGTCCGCAGCTCACAACCAACCAAACGCAAACCCGCCGCGAAAGCACCTGCTGGCCGTGGGAAAAGCAACCATACCAGCAGCGCCCCCTTTCCCGTGGTGCGTGCCGTATTGGCATTGGCTCTGGTTATTGGTTTTGGCGTTTTCCTGTATCAGATCCACGGTTCATCAGAAGAAACCGCACAAGTCGCAACCACCCAAGCACCGGCTGAAGCACCGATCCCAATTGAAAAACAACGTCCGGCCAAAGAAGAGTTTGATTACATGCAGATCCTGCAAAATAAGGAAGTGCCTATTGAACTGCCGGATGGTCAGGTGATTGGTGACCCAAGCAAAGATCCGCAAATTCTCCAGCATCAACAAAAAATGCAAGATATGTTGCGAGCGCAGCAGGAGCGCGCCAAGCTGTTGGCCCAGCAACAAAATGGCCAACTCCCTGCTGATGCTGCTGATGACTTGGCTAAACAACCAGCCAGCACATTAACCGCGCCAACAACAACGAATACCAGTAAGCCGATACAAACTGCCAGCACGGTGGCAACTGCAACTCAGACCGCGGTTACAACCACTCAGCATACCGATGTGCGTAAACCACGCTCTTTTGCGGAAGTCATTGCCAATGAAAGCAATAAAACCAGCAAACCAGCCAGTACCACGACGGTCTCTGCAACAGAACACAAAACGATTGCACAAGAGCGTGAAGAAGCCTTAGCTATGTTTGGTAAACCACGCCCCTATGCTGCCGAAACGACTACGACAGCAACCAGCACAACGACCGCGGCAACCAGTAAACGTTATATGATGCAATGTGGTGCTTTCCGTACCGCCGATCAGGCCAGCTCGCTGCAATCGCGTATCGCCGTGCAAGGGCAAAGTGCACAGATCCGTGAAGGCAGTAATACTTCCGGCACTTGGCATCGCGTGATATTGGGCCCATATGCGAATCGCCCAGCGGCAGAGCAAGCGTTATCTCGCCTGAAAGGCGCTGGCACGGTACAAAGCTGTACTATTTATTCTCAGTAACGCGCTACGCTCAATAGCCGTTTTCTTCGCGTAATAACGTATTTCCATACAATTCCAGTCTGTTTAACCTTGAAATAGGGGCACCTCGCCCCTATCTCCTGTCTCATGAATCTTTCGTCGGCGCAGCCGACTACTCGTACTCGAGGTTTATGTGACTACAATCGTTTCTGTTCGACGTAATGGCCAAGTCGTAATTGGCGGTGATGGTCAGGTTTCTCTGGGCAATACCGTCATGAAAGGGAATGCCCGCAAAGTTCATCGTTTGTATAACGGTAAAGTACTAGCAGGTTTCGCTGGCGGCACTGCCGACGCTTTCACGCTGTTAGAACGCTTCGAAGCGAAATTACAGGCACATCAAGGCAATCTGGAACGTGCTGCTGTTGCGTTAGCCAAAGAGTGGCGTACCGACCGAGCCTTACGTAAATTGGAAGCTTTATTGGCTGTTGCTGACACGCAACGCTCTTTCATCATTACTGGTAATGGTGACGTCGTGCAGCCAGAAAATGATCTGATTGCCATTGGTTCCGGTGGGGCTTTTGCACAATCCGCCGCCCGCGCCTTGCTGGAAAACACCGATTTATCCGCCGCAGATATCGTGAAAAAAGCCCTGACGATTGCCGGTGATATCTGCGTGTTCACTAATAATTTCCAGACTATTGAAGTGTTGGATTATCCAACCATCACACCTGTTTAATATATTGCCAAGCAAGGATATCCAGATGTCCGAAATGACTCCGAGAGAAATAGTTCACGAACTTGACCGCCATATTATTGGTCAAGCCGAAGCAAAACGTGCGGTTGCTATCGCTTTGCGTAATCGCTGGCGCCGGATGCAACTCAGCGATGAATTGCGTCAGGAAGTCGCACCGAAAAACATTCTGATGATTGGCCCAACCGGTGTGGGTAAAACTGAAATTGCCCGTCGTCTGGCCAAACTGGCCAATGCTCCCTTTATCAAAGTTGAAGCCACCAAATTCACCGAAGTCGGTTATGTCGGTAAAGAAGTCGACAGCATCATCCGTGATCTGACCGATATGGCACTGAAGATGATGCGTGAGCAGGAAATGGAAAAAGTCCGTTTCCGTGCTCAGGAAGCCGCCGAAGAACGTGTATTGGATGTGTTATTGCCACCAGCGCGCAGCAACTGGGGTGAGGCAGAAAAAACCGAAACCGGTACACATACTCGCCAGATCTTCCGCAAAAAATTACGCGAAGGCGAACTCGACGATAAAGAGATCGAGATTGAAGTCGCAGCACCACAAATGGGTGTGGAAATCATGGCGCCACCCGGCATGGAAGAGATGACCAATCAGTTACAAGGTCTGTTCCAGAACATGTCGAGCGGGAATACCCGTAAGCGCAAATTGAAAGTCAAAGATGCGCTGAAACAACTGGTGGAAGAAGAAGCCGGCCGTTTACTGAACCCTGAAGAGCTGAAAGAAAAGACCATTCATGCTGTGGAAAATAATGGCATTGTCTTTATCGATGAGTTCGACAAGATCTGTAAACGTGGCGAAAGCAGCGGCCCGGACGTTTCCCGTGAAGGTGTGCAACGCGATCTGTTACCGCTGATTGAAGGTTGTACCGTCAACACCAAACACGGCATGGTGCGTACCGACCATATTCTGTTTATCGCTTCCGGCGCGTTCCAGATCGCCAAACCATCCGATCTGATCCCGGAATTACAAGGCCGTCTGCCAATCCGTGTTGAGCTGAAAAGCCTGACTATCGACGATTTCGAACGTATCCTGACCGAACCAAACGCCTCATTGACCGAACAGTATCGCGCTTTGATGGCCACTGAACAGGTGAATGTTGATTTCACCGCAGAAGGTATTCGCAGCATTGCAGAAGCGGCTTGGCAGGTTAACGAACGCACAGAGAATATCGGTGCCCGTCGTCTGCATACCGTGTTGGAAAAGCTGATGGAAGATATTTCTTATGATGCGGCTGACAATGCCGGTCAGGTATTCAGCATTGATGCTGAATACGTTAACCGTTATCTCGGTGCCTTGATCGAAGATGAAGATTTGAGTCGTTTTATTCTGTAAACCGACAACAACACCGAAACTAGCAGAGCGCTCCACAACCGGGGCGCTCTTTTTTTATCAGTGATTTATTCTTTGATCACTTTGATATCGTTGAAACCAAATTCCAGGAATGAGTTATCACGAAAATCTTTTACTGCACCGACTTTTTTAGTCAGAGATGCCAGCTGCCGTTCCATCGCCAAATAAGCGCGTAAATCAACGCCCTCTTCCGCCGCAATAGCTTCATAAATATCGTGGTATTTGTCATTCGCGTATTGGATCAAACGTGGCTGACCTTTGTAGCTGTAACTAATTTTTAACGCCATGATGCCTCATTCACTGTAATTAGGATGCAGCTATACATCCGCTTAGCGCTATTGTACCCCGAAGCTAACTCAGGGTCGAAAAATGAAATGAAACGCCAGAACAGCAACCTCACATTTCAGGTAACGCAATGGCAGAACGTTTTGCCCGCCAGATCAGATAAAAAACCGGTAACACAATCACTGCCATCACCAGAAACACATTCTGATGTAAATGGCGATACAAGATCCCGCTCAGCACCGTGAACAATGCCAGCGATAAGGACTGTCCAATAGCTGAATATAATGTCTGGCCTGAAATGATCGCCTCACGCGGTAAACGCTGCGCCAGATAACGCATCGCGCCTAAATGAGCCAGCGTGTAAGTAAACGAATGCAACGCCTGGGCAGGAAACAATAACCACAGCTCCAGGCTCGTGCCCAGCGTGACCCAGCGGATCACCGCCCCGATCGCCGCCCAGCAGAGTAAACGCTCGGGTGACCAGTCTGCCAGTAAGCGACGACTGGCGGCAAACATGATGATTTCAAACACCACCCCAGTGGTCCACAGCATACTAACCGTTGAAGCAGCAAAACCTTGCGAATGCCAATAGATGGCACTGAAACTGTTATATGCCGAGTGACTACCGAAGATCAGCGCTTCAATGGCGAGAAAATTCAGAAACGCTTTATTGCGTAATAATTGGCCATAACCATGTGTTTCACTTTCCTGACCAATGGTGCGTGGTGCCGGTGTCATCGGTACATGAATACAAAAACCAGCCAGTAACAAAAACAGCACGATACAGTGCAAGATCCAACTTGGACCAAGATGTTCAATGACAAAACCAATCAGTGTGGCACCAACGATAAAAGCCGCTGAGCCCCATAACCGCACATTGCCGTAATCCAGATTGACCTGAATCACCATTCGGGCTGCCACTGCATCACTTAACGGTAATAAGGTTGGATATACAAAATTGACCAGTAAGGTGAATATAAAAATCACCCAAAACTGCGAGGATAAATAAAAGCCAACAAAGCTGAGCAAGCCGCCCCACACCAGCAACCGGGCAATAGGAAGAAGTCGTTCAGCGCGTTTCGCCTGCCGCATGATCACCAGACTGCCACACAAACGCATGGCAAAGCCGATACCCAGCAACAAACCGATTTGTTCAGACTGTAAACCGACTGACTCCAGCCAGACCCCCCAAAATGGGGAAAAAATACCCAAAACTAAATAGATCGCTGATAAGTTCAGCGCTAACCAGGGATAAGGTGACATGAAACAACAACAGAAAGGAGGAATGGTGCACAGATTAACAAATTGCTAAGCATCTTGCAGGAAGCAAATAAAGAATAATTGTGCAACGAGTCACATAGTTACCGGAAACAAACACCAAAAGAAACCGGTTTCAATCTCATTTTATACTGATTCTTTACTGTGATAGTTAAGCTATTTCCGCGCATCAGCTTATGGAATAAAAAATGCCCGACAACAAAGCTGACGGGCATCGAATAACACTGTGAAACGGCAAAAACTATTTTGCAGGTGAAGCCAATTTGGCGCGAACGGCATGGATCACCATTGGCAGCAGAGAAATCACAATGATCCCCATCATCAGCATGGTGAAGTTTTTACGCACAAATTCCAGTTCACCAAACTTATAACCCGTATAGGCAAATGACATCACCCATAACGCACCACCGACCAGATTAAACGCCATAAAACGTTTGTAAGTCATCGCCCCCATGCCCGCGACAAATGGCGCAAAGGTGCGAATAATCGGGACAAAACGAGTAATAATGATGGTCTTGCCACCATGCTGCTCAAAGAAAGCATGGGTTTTGTCCAGATAATCTTTTCTGAACACTTTGGAATTCGGGTTTTGGAATAGCTTGACCCCAAAGAAGTGGCCAATGGTGTAATTGAGAATATTGCCCGTTACCGCTGCCGTCATTAATAACGCAACCAATACATGGATATCCATGGCATTCGGGCTGCTTTGTGTCGTGGCCACTAAGGCGCCGGCGGCAAACAGTAAAGAATCCCCCGGTAAAAATGGTGTTACGACAAAGCCGGTTTCACTGAATATGATCAAAAACAAGATGCCGTAGACCCAGATACCATAAGTGGTAAACAGCTCCTGCAGATGCACATCAATGTGTAAAACAAAATCAACGACCAGATGTAACCAATCCATAAATGAGATCCCGATCAAAAAGTTGCGCAAAGTCTAAGCGATCCGACAAGGGGCGGCAATCGCCCCGAGCAGAGATTTTTACTTAAGTTTACAGAAGGATTATTGCGGCTTTTTGACTTTGGCGTCTAACTCAGCCAGTTTGCTTTCCATCAATGCCCGAATGGTATTGCTGCAATCTTTAACGGTTGCACGCGTCCATTGTTGAGAATCTACTGGTGGCAGCATTTCCACGATAATTTCGCCATTATCCCAGCGGTTGAGATCAATTTGTCCGGCATAACTGGAACAAACGATCGGCACCAGTGGTACTTTCGCCGCAATGGCGGTATGAAAGGCGCCGGTTTTAAATGGAATCAAGCCCCGGCCTTTAGAGCGCGTACCCTCTGGAAACATCCAGATCGAGATGCCACGTTCTTTTATCTTTGCTACAACCTGACGGATGGTATCCGCAGCCTTACTGCTCCGCGCACGGTCAATCAGGATATTACCGCTCAGGTAATAGACCTGACCAAACAGCGGGATCCAGGCCAGACTTTGCTTCCCCATAGACACGGTGCCCGGCATGACACAGCCCAACACCATGATGTCATAGTTGGTTTGATGATTGGCAACATACACCGCAGAGCCAAGCGTTCGGCATTCATCCCGTACAATACGTGTAACTTTAACGCCTAATACCCAGCAGGCCCAATTGAGCATACGGGATAGGTGATACACGTTATTTTTATGGCGAGGTCGCGCTAAACAGACCAGCATGCCAATCACAAACCAAACCAATAACAATACGATCAATGTGATAATACGTAACACTTTTAGCATGAAAATAACCTTTTATACTGCATCATCAGAAGCTGAAACACTCAGCTCCGGTTCAACTCGATCAACTCGCTGCAAACCGCGTGGCAATTTAGCCCCGCGACGACCACGTTCCCCGTGATATAACGTCATATCACCCGGCTTCAGCGTCAATTTGCGTTTTCCGGCATACAAGGTCACAGCCTGATCCGGGCGCACTACCGCGATATGGCTAACAAACTCTTCCCGGCTGGCCACTTTATCGGCCGGAATACCGATCAGTTTATTACCTTTCCCTTTACCCAACTGCGGTAACGTATTCAGTGGGAACAACAACATGCGGCCTTCACTGCTGATCACCAGGCACAAGCTATCATCCTGCTTACCGGTGATTTGTGGTGGTAACACCAGCGCACCTTCCGGCAAGGTTAACAGCGCCTTACCGTTTTTGTTTTTACTCACCAAATCATTGTAGGTACACAAGAAACCATAACCTGCGTCAGAAGCAATCAGGTAACGATCTTCTTCATTGCCCAGCAGCACATAACGTGTCTGTTCACCAGTCGCAAAGCTGAGTTTGCCCGTTAACGGTTCACCCTGACCCCGTGCCGATGGCAGCGTGTGCGCGTCCAACGAATAGGTGCGGCCTAAGTTACTCATAAATACCGCTTGCTGGTTACTACGCCCTTGCGCACTAACCAGATAACCATCACCGGCTTTATAACTTAACCCTTGCACGTCGACGTCATGCCCTTTCGCGGCGCGTACCCAGCCCATTTCCGAGACCACCACCGTCACCAGCTCACTTGGCGTCAGCTCTTTTTCCGTCAGCTGTTTGGCTTCCTGACGCTCCACCAGCGGTGAGCGACGATCATCACCATATTTTTCCGCATCGGCCTGAATTTCTTTTTTCAGCAGATTGCCCAGTTTACGCTCTGAACCCAGCAACGATTGTAACTGGTCACGCTCCTTGGCCAATTCATCTTGCTCACCACGGATCTTAAACTCTTCCAACTTTGCCAGATGACGCAGTTTCAAATCTAAAATCGCATCAGCCTGGATCTCCGATAAACCAAAGCGACGCATCAGCTCTTTTTTCGGCTCATCTTCATTACGGATG
>JAQUHG010000296.1 GCA_028683735.1 Tolumonas sp.
ACGCATGATGGTGCCGAACGTCGCGCCACGGAACAGATGTGAGCGCTCTTTTACCCAATCGAGGAAGGCTTGTGCGCTGTTATGACTAATACCTTTTTTGTGTAAAGTTTTAATTTCCAGCCAGGTGGCGTTGATGCTTTCCCAGACCTCAGAGGGGATTTTGCCGCGCACGGAGTGTGCGTTATCACGGGCCATACGGATGCAGCTAAAAATGCTGCTTGGGTTCTCTTCATCCAGCCCAAAAAACTCCAGTAGATTATCCATGCTGACGTTTTTGTAGCGCGCCATGAACGGTTCATGGGTGCCAGTGATGGTGAGGGGCGCAATCAACTCACTGTTGTCAGCATCAATCAATGGCATCAGCGACATGGTTTGCGTGACATCCAGCATACGCGCTGTGTTTTCGGCGCGTTCCAGAAAACGGGCCATCCAATAAAGTTCACTTGCGGTACGACTCAGCATAAGTTGTCCTCCATAACCCAGGTATCTTTTGTGCCACCACCCTGAGAGGAGTTCACCACCAGCGAGCCTTCGGTGAGCGCAACGCGCGTTAAACCACCAGGGATCAGCCGGATTTCTTTACCGCTTAAGACAAATGGGCGTAAATCAATGTGACGCGGCGCTACACCAGATTCGACAAAAGTCGGACAGGTAGAAAGCGAAAGGGTAGGTTGCGCAATGTAGTTATCGGGGCGCGCTTTCAATAAATCGCGGAATTTGGCGATTTCTGCTTTGCTGGCGCAGGGGCCGATCAACATGCCGTAGCCGCCAGCACCATGAACCTCTTTCACCACCAGTTCGTCTAAATGTTCCAGCACATAACGCAGATCATCTTGCTCTCGGCACTGCCACGTCGGTACGTTGTGCAAAATCGGCTCTTCATCCAGATAGAACTTGATCATGTTCGGCACATACGGGTAGATCGATTTATCGTCGGCGACACCCGTGCCAATCGCATTGGCCAATACCACGCCACCAGAGCGGTAGGCCGACAGTAACCCCGGCACCCCGATCAGTGAAGTTGGGTTAAACGCCAGCGGATCAAGGAATGCATCATCAATACGGCGATATATAACATCCACACGCTGTGGGCCGGTGGTGGTGCGCATAAACACTTTGCCATCACGCACCATCAAGTCGGCGCTTTCAACCAACTCAACACCCATCTGTTGCGCTAAGAAGCTGTGTTCAAAATAAGCGCTATTGAAGCGCCCCGGAGTCATGACCACTACATTAGGGTTATCGACCGGGCTGCTTTCGCGTAATGTTTGCAGCAGTAGGGCAGGGTAACGTTCTACCGGTGCAATCCGTTGCTGGCGGAACAATTCAGGAAATAACCGCATCATCATTTTGCGGTTTTCCAACATGTAAGAGACGCCAGATGGCGTGCGCAGGTTATCTTCCAGTACGTAATAACTGCCATCATGGTTGCGGATCATATCCACGCCCGTAATGTGCGCATAGGTGTTACGATGCAGGTCAACGCCTTGCATACAGGGCTGATATTGCGCGTTAGCCAGCACTTGTGCTGCAGGAATAACACCGGCTTTCAGTATGTGCTGTTCGTGATAGATGTCATGTAAGAATGCATTCAGCGCGGTAACACGTTGGCGAATGCCTTTGTCGAGCTGTTGCCATTCGCTGGCAGGAATGATGCGTGGGATATTATCGAAAGGGATAAGTCGTTCGGCGCCGTCTTCTTCACCGTAAACGTTGAACGTGATGCCAACTCGGTGGAACAGCAGATTTGCTTCTTCTTGTTTCTGTTTAATCGTTTTTTCGTCAGTTCGGGTCAGCCATTGCCAGTAGGTCTCGTAATGGCTTCGGCATTGTCCGTCAGGTTGTAACATTTCATCGTATAACCCGGGACCCGGTAGGTGGACTTTTAGCATAACTGTCTCCTCGGGACTTCCTTGTAATTTAACTAACGCAAGGGTCATGCCAGAGCAGCTTGAATCTCAATTTTAAGGTAAATATCTGTTACGTCTTTATAAATCACTAAGATATATGCATCTTTTGTCAGTGAGCTGAGATGCTTGCACTCTAATGGGGCTTACTAAAGGCGTGGTTTGCTCGTTATTGGTGGCGTGATGAAAAGTTGTTTGTATCTTGAATGTATTGTGAGGCAGCAGTTTCAGGTGGATGCACCAATTAAGGTGTTTTTTAGTCAATGTAAAAAGGGGAGTTTTAAACTCCCCTTTTTATTAAATCGGATTTATTCAGCGATCAGTTGATACTGTTCGCGAAGGATATCGATGATTTCCTGTTTCGGATTTTCGCTTAACGTCAGTTTCTGACCGATGATTTTTTCTGCGATACCAACATAAGTGCGGGAAATATCCATCATAACGGCTTCCGGCAACTTGTTATCGCGTGCCAGTGCAGCACGTTCAGGCATACGGTCTTTATTGAGCAGAATATCCGGATCTGGGAAGTGGTTCAGTAACCACTGACGGAAACCTTCTTTAGATTGCTCAATGATCTTACCTTCACGATAAGCAGCGCCATCCCAAATGCGAGAGCTATCTGGTGTGCCAACTTCATCCATATAGATCAACTTGTCGTTGCCGGCCGCATCTTTGACATAACCAAATTCAAATTTAGTATCAACAAAGACTTCATCCAGTGTGGCTAAGGCGTCACTAATTACGTTAAAACCTTCTTTCAGTAATTTTTCATACTGATCGATATCGGCAATGCTTAAGAAATTGAAGGCTTTATAATGACGTTCCAGATCGGCGCGGGAAACGTTAACGTCATCCGCTTCTGGTACACCTTCCAAGCCACGCATAATACCTTTGGTGGATGGGGTGATCAGTGTTTCTGGCAGTTTTTGTTCTTTCTGCAGCCCTTCAGGCAGGGTAATGCCGCAGAATTCACGTTCGCCTTTGCTGTATGCACGCCACATGGAGCCTGTGATGTACTGACGGGCAATGGCTTCAACCATCACCGGACGGGCTTTTTGCACGATCCAGACAAACGGATGCGGAATATCCAGAATGTGGCTGTCAGCCAAACCTTTTTGTTTGAACAGCTTGAACCAGTGATTAGAAATGGCGTTTAGTGCAGCACCTTTACCTGGCACACCGTTTAGGCCGTCTTCACCTTGCCAAATGCAATCGAAAGCAGAGATGCGATCACTGATCACCATGATGGCCAGCGGCGCATCAGCAGGCACATCGTAACCTTTTTCACGGATCAAACGGGCACTGTCTTCAGCTGTAAGCCAGTACACGCTACGTACTTTACCGGAGTGGACTGGTTTATCAGTGCGAATTGGTAAATCGTCGTTTACCGCAAGAACTTTATCTGCAAGGCTCATAGAGTTCCTTTCTATAGATATAGGCTGATGGGAAGGGCTGAATTGTAGCAGAATCACTACGATGCAACACTATTCACAACGTTTTCCTTTCTTTTTGATAACAAACAAAAGAGAGTTGATTGACGCTTTTAGTGAGAAAATAAGTGCAATATCAGCGAGATATTTATCACAAACTTAGCGTTGTTCTCATTTTTTGATATCCGCATTAGCTACAGATGAATCAATCATAATATTATTGCGAAAGAACATATTGCGGCATTGATTCAGCTAACCTATTGATGTGCAGAATATTAAGGGGATGTTTGTGAGTAGTACAAAGCAGTCATATGAAGCACTCTTAGTGGAGCGTGCCTGGGATAAAGATACACAAATCA
>JAQUHG010000297.1 GCA_028683735.1 Tolumonas sp.
ATTTGCAGGGTGGCTTTGGCGGCTGGTCAGGTCGCAAATTACAAAGTGGTGATCTGTTACCGGTTGGGAAAAAGAACCCAAAGCAGCTCAAAACACGAGGTGTTTTGCTGCCCGAGCTGAATCAGGTAATCCAGGTTTTAGCCGGGCCGGAGGTCACGCAGTTTGATAGTGCGGCACAGGATGCGTTTTTCTCGCATGGCTGGAAGATCACCGCCGACAGCAATCGGATGGGTTTTCGCTTAGAGGGCGACACATTAGTTCGCTGTGAATCAGGTGATTTGCTATCACACGGTGTGTTTCCCGGCACGATCCAAGTTCCGCCTAATGGACAACCGATCATTCTGGCTGCAGAAGCGCAGGCAACCGGCGGTTACCCACGTATTGCCAGCGTGATCCAGTCTGATCTCTGGAAACTGGGCCAGCTACGTCCCGGCGCGTTTGTGCATTTCCGGCGAGTAACTCAAGAAGAAGCGGCACAGGCAAAACAACAACAACAGCGATATCTGGCGCGTATAGCACTTGCGCTAACAGACCGGCATTGAGAGAAGGAGTTGAAATGGCACAAGTCGATTTAAATTGCGATATGGGTGAAAGCTTTGGTGCCTATCAGATGGGCACTGATCGGCAGATCATGCCGCTGGTGAGTTCCGCTAACATTGCCTGTGGTTTTCATGCCGGCGATCCTAGTGTAATGAGCCAGACATTGGCTGGTGCCGCAGCACAGGGTGTTGCTATTGGTGCGCATCCGGGCCTGCCTGATCTGGTGGGTTTTGGCCGCCGGAATATGCAGGTCTCGACACAAGAAGCCTATGACATGGTGGTTTACCAAGTCGGTGCACTTGCTGGCTTTGCTAAAGTGGCTGATGTGAGTCTGCATCATGTTAAACCACATGGCGCACTCTATAACATGGCCGCTAAAGATAAAGCGCTGGCCGATGCCATCGCACGGGCTGTGCGGGATATCGATGATTCGCTGGTGCTCTACGGATTGGCTGGCAGTGAGTTGATTCGAGCCGGAAAAGCAGCTGGATTACGCGTGGCGAGTGAGGTTTTTGCCGATCGTTCATATCAAGCCGATGGTTCACTGACGCCGCGTTCACAGCCCAATGCACTGCTGGAGTCGGATGAAGAGGCCGTGCAACAAGTGTTGAGCATGGTCACGGAGAAACGGGTGCAAGCCGTCACCGGAGAATGGGTGGCCTTAGAGGCCGATACAATCTGTATTCATGGTGATGGCGTACACGCGCTGAGTTTTGCAAACAAAGTAAAAGCGGCGCTGTTACGGGCCGGAGTGGAAATTAAAGCAATGTAGTTCAATTCATTCAGCTGTTCAGGGAGATAAGCATCATGGAACCAACTAACGAAGCGGTATTAGAAAGCAGTCAAGCGGTTAGTCGTCCGAAAATGAACTGGAGTGTGTTGTTGGGGGCGGCTTGTCTGATGGCGACATCTGCCATTGGTCCGGGGTTTTTAACACAAACTACCGTATTTACCGAGCAACTAGGGGCAAGCTTTGGTTTTGCGATCCTGATTTCGATTTTGTTGGATATCGGGGCACAGCTGAATATCTGGCGAGTGATTGCCGTTTCTGAACGCCGTGGGCAGGATATCGCAAACCTGGTGTTGCCGGGGTTAGGTACTGTCGTTGCTATTTTCATCCTGATGGGAGGGTTAGCATTTGACATCGGTAATGTTGCTGGTGCTGGTCTTGGGCTCAATGTCATTTTTGGTGTTGATCCGATTACCGGAGCGATTATCAGTGCCGCGATTGCGGTAGGTATTTTTCTGAGCAAAGAAGCTGGCTTGGCGATGGATAGTTTTGCGAAGATTGCCGGCGTCGTGATGGTTATTCTGACCTGCTATGTTGCGTTCAGTTCGCACCCGCCGGTAGCTGCCGCGATTACTAATACATTGGTGCCTGAGAAAATTGATGCGATGGCGATCATCACGCTGGTTGGTGGTACTGTCGGCGGCTATATCACGTTTGCGGGTGGTCACCGGTTACTGGATGCGGGCATTTCTGGGCAGAAAGCGCTACGCCAAGTCACTCGTAGTGCTGTTTCTGGTATTTTGATCACCTCAGTCATGCGCGTTGTGTTGTTTTTAGCAGTGTTGGGGGTGGTCTATCAGGGGCTTTCTATTGATAAAGCTAACCCGCCGGCATCGGTATTTCAGCTGGCTGCCGGGGATTTTGGTTATAAGATTTTCGGAATTGTCATGTGGGCGGCTGCTTTGACATCGGTAATTGGTGCGGCTTATACGTCGGTCTCGTTCATGCGTTCATTCAGCCCGGCGATTGAACAAAACCAGAAGTGGATCATTATTGGCTTCATCATTTTCTCCACACTGGTATTTGTGCTAGTTGGTAAACCAGTCAAAATTTTGGTGCTGGTGGGGGCTCTGAATGGGCTGATCCTGCCTCTGGCGTTAATTCCAATGCTGATTGCGGCGTACAAAAAATCAATTGTTGGCGATTACAAACATCCAATCTGGATCGCGTTATTCGGTGCTGTTGTTGCCATCCTGATGTCTGGTCTCAGTGTCTATACACTCTTTACATCGATCCCGAAACTGTTTGCCTGATCTTGTACCGGTTCAGTGTTCGCTGAACCGGCTTTCCATTTTGACGGGAGCTTACGATGTTAAACGATACCTCTTCTCTGTCAGACATGAACCCGCAACAAGCCCGCCAGATGATTCGGCAAGGCGATTGGTCTAAACCTACGGCGGGGCTCTGTGCTGGTTATACGCAAGCGAATTTAGCGATTTTGCCGAAAGCGTCGGCATTTGATTTTCTGCTGTTTTGTCAGCGGAACCCGAAACCATGTCCGTTACTGGATGTGACGGATGTTGGAAGTCCGATCCCAAAAATGATTGCCGCCAGTGCTGACCTGCGTACCGATATTCCTAAATACCGGATTTACCGGCACGGTGAGCTAGCTGATGAAGTCATGTCGCTGACAGAACTTTGGCAAGACGACTGGGTTGGATTTCTGCTTGGTTGCAGTTTTACCTTTGAGCATCCGTTATTGGCGGAAGGTATTCCAGTGCGGCATATCGAAGAGGGGCGAAATGTACCTATGTATATCTCTTCGTTGCCTTGTCTTGATGCGGGTTCTTTCAGCGGTACGATGGTTGTCAGTATGCGCCCGATGACAGCGACCCAAGCGATTCGGGCTGTGCAAATCACCTCCCGTTTTCCCTCGGTGCATGGAGCACCTGTGCACATTGGCGATCCGACAGCGATAGGTATTTCTGATATCAATGCCCCCGATTTTGGTGAGTCTGTTACGCTGAAATCAGGTGAAATTCCCGTATTTTGGGCCTGTGGCGTGACTCCGCAGGCGATTGCCATCCAGAGTAAAATTCCACTGATGGTGACGCATGCACCGGGGCATATGCTGATTTGCGACGTTAAAGATTCTGCATTCGCGGTGTTCTGAAAGAACAGCTAAGTCAGGGGGGCAACAATTACCCCCTATATCTTAATGATGCCGTTATTCGTGGGCAGATGCTGGCTCAGGCGCTGCAATTTCAAAAACGTTTTGTCGAAGATAATTTGTTAAGCAGTGAACAGTTACGCAGTTCTATTACACTGAATATTCGTTCCGCCATAGAACATTCTGATCGGTTACTGGGTGGTTATGCTTTATATCTTCCTAATTCTCTTGATGGCTAAGATGCAAA
>JAQUHG010000040.1 GCA_028683735.1 Tolumonas sp.
TATTGAACTGATTAGATATTGGAGCGGGAAACGAGACTCGAACTCGCGACCCTAACCTTGGCAAGGTTATGCTCTACCAACTGAGCTATTCCCGCATAATATCTGAATCATTTTTGAAAAATTGGAGCGGGAAACGAGACTCGAACTCGCGACCCTAACCTTGGCAAGGTTATGCTCTACCAACTGAGCTATTCCCGCGTCGCAATTGTGTAAGAAACTGATTTGGAGCGGGAAACGAGACTCGAACTCGCGACCCTAACCTTGGCAAGGTTATGCTCTACCAACTGAGCTATTCCCGCAATCAGTGCTCTTGCACAGGGCCCGCATTATAGGGGGGAAGACCTCAAATGCAAGAGCTTTTTGAAAAACCACTACTAAATGCACATTTCGCGTTCAACGCGTTTAAATAGTAAACACTCGTTCACGATAGAACTGCATTTCCGCAATCGACTCACGAATATCGTCCAATGCCTGATGGCTGCCAGTTTTAGTAAATTGATCGAGAATTTCTGGTTTCCAGCGCCGCACCAGCTCTTTCACTGTGCTGACATCAATATTACGGTAATGGAAATAACGCTCCAGCTCCGGCATATAACGCACCATGAAGCGGCGATCCTGACCGATACTGTTACCACACATTGGCGATTGACGCTCAGGAACCCACTCTTTCATAAACTCGAGGCACACAGCGATCGCTTTCGCTTCGTCGTATTCACTGGCACGAACACGCGCCACTAAACCTGATTCACCATGAGTACGGGTATTCCACTCGTCCATGCCTGCCAGCACTTCATCGGATTGGTGAATAGCCAGCACCGGCCCTTCCGCCAATATGTTCAATTCTTTATCCGTAACAATCATAGCTATTTCCAGAATACGGTCAGTTTCTGGTTCCAGACCGGTCATCTCCATGTCTAACCAGATCAGATTCTGTTCATTTTGGCTCATCGTATGTCCTTGTTATCGGGAAAATCAGTAATCAGGTGTATCATAGCGACTTTCTCTATTATTGCGAAATTGACACTGTGGCGAAAAAACCAAAACTCAGTCATGGCCAGCAACGCCGGGTCAGCGCTAATCACCAAAAACGTTTGCAAAAACCACAAGCGGATATTGATGACAGCCTGTTAGGCCCGCCGCTGGAAGGGCTGGTGATCAGTCGGTTCGGAAAACACGCCGATATTGAAGATAGCAACGGTGAAATTCATCGCTGTAACATGCGTCGCACTTTAGGCAGTCTGGTCACCGGCGATCGCGTCGTTTGGCGCGCCGGAAGTGAAGCTTTGCAAGGGATCAGCGGTATCGTCGAAGCCGTTCATCCACGCCAGTCGGTGCTAACCCGCCCCGACTTTTACGATGGGATCAAACCAGTTGCCGCAAATATAGATCAAATCGTGATCGTCTCTGCGGTGTTGCCAGAGTTCTCGACTAATCTGGTTGATCGTTATTTGGTGGCTGCTGAACACGTTGAGATCCAGCCTCTGTTAGTGCTGAATAAAATCGACTTGCTGGATGACGTTTCACGCGAGAAGCTGGAAAAGCAGTTAGATATTTATCGCAACCTTGGTTATCCACTGCTGAATGTCAGTTGTGAAACTGAACACGGTCTGGATGAATTACAAGCACAACTAAAAGATAAAATCAGCGTGTTTGTTGGGCAATCCGGTGTCGGTAAATCATCACTGATCAATGCGTTAGATCCGCATGCAAAAGCGCTGACCGGCGAAATATCCGATCAATCCGGCTTAGGCCAACACACCACCACCACTGCCCGTCTGTATCATTTTGCCAACGGCGGTATGCTGATCGATTCCCCCGGCATCCGTGAATTTTCACTGTGGCATCTGGAAAATGATCGCGTTACCTGGTGTTTTAAAGAATTCCGCGACTATTTAGGCGGTTGTAAATTCCGTGATTGTAAACATGGTACGGATCCGGGTTGTTTGATCCGGGCCGCGGTGGAAGAAGGTAAAATCGCCGCTGAACGCTATCAAAACTATCACCGGATTCTGGAATCGATGCAGGATGCACGCAATATGCGGCATGTCAGCCGCGAATAATTTTCACTCTGGTGATGAAGTGGCGTAGAATTCGCGCCCTTTATTTATTATTGATTTGTTTGAGGTTCACCATGAAATTGCTGGATGTGCTGAAAATAGCAGCCCAATATCTGTTACCAAAACATGCGGTGTCCCGACTGGTCGGTTATCTGGCAGCTGCAGAAGCCGGTGCCGTGACAACTTGGCTGATTAAGGCGTTTATTAAGCGTTTTAATATCAATATGAGCGAAGCCGAGTTTGAAGATCCGACGCATTACAAAACCTTCAATGCCTTTTTTACCCGCAAATTAAAAGAGGGTCTGCGCCCTATCGTCGCTGCTCCTGACGCGGTTGCCTTGCCGGTAGATGGTTGTATTAGCCAGTTGGGTGACATTCAATACGGTCGCATTATCCAAGCTAAACGTCATGATTTCAGCGCCCGCGAACTGCTAGGCGGCGATGACGATTTATCGGATCAATTTCAGAATGGCAAATTTGCCACTATCTATCTGTCACCCCGCGACTATCACCGTATTCATATGCCGCTGGACGGTGAATTACAGAGCATGGTGTATATC
Source organism: Tolumonas sp. (assembly GCA_028683735.1). Lineage (GTDB taxonomy): Bacteria > Pseudomonadota > Gammaproteobacteria > Enterobacterales > Aeromonadaceae > Tolumonas. Next base: position 2,618 of record JAQUHG010000040.1, read on the forward strand.
CCGGGTGATCTGTTTTCGGTCAATCCACTGACTGCGCAAAACGTGCCGAACCTGTTTGCCCGCAATGAACGCGTCGCTTGTGTCTTCAAAACACCGTATGGCCCAATGGCTTTGGTACTGGTGGGGGCAACCATCGTAGCCAGTATTGAAACCGTCTGGGCTGGCACCGTCACACCACCGGCCGGAAAACTGGTGAAGCGTTGGGACTTCCATGGCAATACCCCTATCACGCTGAAAAAAGGTGAAGAGATGGGGTTATTCAAACTGGGTAGTACCGTCGTTTGTTTGTTTCCACCCAACATGTTGGAGTTTGCGGAACATCTCAAACCCGAGACTGAAACGCGTTTAGGTCAAATATTCGCACAACTCAATAACAGTTCAGTGCAATAACATTCTGCCACAGCAGATCTGGAATTCAGGTCTGCTGTTCCCTCTGAAACACCTCAAGTTCTTCTATAATCGCAACGCTTTGATGAGAAACAAGATCTTGATAGGTCATTTCTGGCAAAATATCGCGCGTGTCAGGATGACCATCCGGATAAAAGAGAGCTGATTCTCATTTTTACGTGTTTGCTTTCGCTACAATTTTTTAACACGTTAGAAATTAACTATTTCTGTTCATGCGTTTATCGACAAATAAGCAGAAGATGGTTGTACAGATTGAGTCTATTGTTAATAGACCATCAAAGAGTCGCATAACAAACGCTTGGATTTATGAGCCAGAGGAGGCCTAAGTGGACATTATCAAGACCGATGTCGCGATTGTCGGAGCAGGAGGTGGTGGATTACGAGCTGCGATTGCAATTGCAGAAAAAAATCCCGAGCTGGAAATAGCACTGATATCGAAAGTTTATCCAATGCGTAGCCATACTGTGGCTGCTGAGGGTGGTGCAGCTGGGGTAGTACGTGAAGATGATAGTCTCGACAATCATTTCCATGACACTGTTTCTGGTGGCGACTGGTTATGTGAACAGGATGTTGTTGAGTATTTCGTTGAGAATGCGCCGAAAGAGCTGACACAACTGGAACACTGGGGCTGTCCTTGGAGCAGAAAAGAAGACGGCAAAATCAACGTTCGTCCATTTGGTGGTATGAAGATTCCGAGAACTTGGTTTGCTGCCGATAAAACCGGCTTCCACATTCTGCATACCCTGTTCCAGACTTCGATTAAATATCCTTCTATTAAACGCTTTGATGAACATTTTGTACTCGATTTGTTAGTACATGATGGTCGTCCGCAAGGTGTGGTCTGTTTTGATATTCAAAATGGTGTCACCCGCATTATTCAGGCGAAATCCGTCATTATTGCTACTGGTGGTGGCAGTCGTACCTATCGCTTCAACACCAATGGTGGCATCGTTACCGGTGATGGTATGGCGCTGGCTTACCGTCATGGTGTACCACTGCGTGATATGGAGTTCGTTCAGTATCATCCAACCGGCTTACCCGGCTCTGGTATTCTGATGACCGAAGGCTGTCGCGGTGAAGGCGGCATTCTGCTGAATAAAGACGGTTACCGCTATCTGCAAGATTATGGTTTAGGCCCGGAAATTCCGGTCGGTGAAACCAAAAACAAATACATGGAATTAGGTCCGCGCGACCGCTTGTCACAAGCCTTCTGGCAGGAACAGCAACGCGGTCGCACGATCGAATCGCCATTCGGTGATATCGTGCATCTGGATCTGCGCCATCTCGGCGAGAAAAAACTGCTGGAACGTCTGCCCTTCATTTGCGAATTGTCGCGTGCCTATATGGGCGTTGATCCGGTCAAAGAGCCGATCCCGGTTCGCCCTGTCGTTCACTACACCATGGGTGGTATCGAAACGGACGGAATGGGCGCAACCCGTATGCCGGGTCTGTTTGCCGTTGGCGAATGCGCGTCGAATGGTCTGCATGGCGCTAACCGTTTAGGTTCAAACTCCCTGTGTGAAATCGTGGTATTCGGCAAAGTGGCCGGTGAACAAGCAGCTTTGTTTGCTCAACAACAGAGCCATATCGACAGCAATATTCTGTATCGCCAGGGTATGGAAGTCGTTGCAAGATCAATGTCGCTGATGGAAAACGGCGGCACAGAAAATCCGGCGGATATCCGTAATGAGATGGGTGATGCCATGGAGAGCGGCGTGGGTATCTACCGTACCGCTGAAACCATGCAAAATACCATTGATAAGCTGAAAGAGCTGAAAGAACGCTATAAACGAGTTCGTGTAGCGGATAAATCATCGGTCTTTAACACCGACTGGCTTTACACCATCGAATTAGGCTTCTTGCTCGATGTTGCAGAATCCATTGCGCATTCTGCCATTCAGCGTAAAGAGTCCCGCGGTTCGCACCAGCGGATCGACGGCTTTGAAGAACGTGATGATGTGAACTATCTGAAACACTCTTTAGCTTTCCGCAATGAAAATGGTGCTCCGACCATTGAGTACAGTGATGTCAAAATTACCAAGTCACAGCCAGCAAAACGCGTGTATGGCTCAGAAGCAGAGAAGGGAGCGAAATAATGGCTGAGATCATGGATATTGAAGTATTACGGTATCGTCCTGAAGAGGATAACGAACCGTGGACCCAGCGTTATCAGGTACCATTTACCCATGAAATGTCGATCCTGGAAGCGCTGACCTATATCAAAGATCACATTGACTCAACCCTGAGCTACCGCTGGTCTTGCCGCATGGCTATTTGTGGTTCTTGCGGCATGATGGTGAATGGTAAGCCAAAACTGGGCTGCAAAACCTTCCTGCGTGATTACATCAGTGAAGGTAAAATCCGCCTGGAACCACTGGCAAACTTCCCTATCGAGCGCGATCTTGTGGTGGATATGTCCGATTTCATGCAGAAATTGGAAAAAATTAAGCCTTACATCATCCCGAAAGAAGAAAGAAATCTTTGTGATGGTGAATACATCCAGACGCCAAAACAGCTTGCGCAATACAAACAGTTCTCACAGTGCATTAACTGTGGCCTGTGTTACGCCGCCTGCCCACAGTATGCACTGAAACCGGAATTCCTCGGCCCAGCCGCGATTGCCCTGCTCTATCGTTACAACGAAGACAGTCGTGATGGCGCAAAGGAAGAGAGAATGAAACTCATACACCAGGAAGCTGGCGTATGGAGTTGCACTTTCGTCGGTTTCTGTTCTGAAGTTTGTCCAAAAGGCGTTGACCCAGCTGCTGCCATTCAACTTTATAAAGCTGAAAGTGCAAAAGATTATGTCATCGCTATGTTCAAACCGGAGGACTGATCATGGATATCTCTCAAAGCAAACGTAAACCGTATGTCCGTCAGGTTAAAAAGAGCTGGTGGTTACGTAACAGTTTTTATACTGGCTACATGCTACGCGAAGGTACTTGTATTTTTGTGGGTGCTTACGCCGTTATCCTGCTTTGTGGTCTGTTGCGCTTAAGCCAGGGGCCTGATGCATTTGCTGGCTGGCTGAGTGCGTTACACAGCCCATTGGCGATATTGTTTCATCTGCTCGCCTTGGTTGCATGTCTGTTTCATGCCAAAACCTGGTTCTCTCTGGCCCCTAAAGCCATTCGTATCTTTAAGGGCGAAGAGCTGATGCCGGAAAAACCAATCATTATGGCGCAATACATCGGTCTGGCTGTCGTTAGCGTGATCGTATTATTGATTGCGATATTGGCCTGATAAGGAGCATTCACCATGAAACGTTCTGATGAACCTGTATATTGGTTATTGTTTGGTGCTGGCGGGGTTGTTGCTGCCGTACTGTTGCCGGTGTTGATCCTGATCACTGGCCTACTGGTTCCACTCGGTATTCTGAATGCCGACACCTTAAGTTATGAAAAAATGCACGCGCTGGCGACATCCTGGTGGGGGGCTCCCATCCTGTTAGCTGCCATAGCATTACCTATCTTTCATGCGATGCACCGTGTCTATCATGGCTTGCATGATTTAGGTATTCACCCAACTAAATTCCTGCATTATCTGTTGTATGGTTTTGCATTTTTAGTTTCTGTCGCTGCGTTAACATTACTGATACAAATGCACTAACAACCATTGTATCTCGCTAAAAGCAGCGTATGATGTCCAAAACCGGAGGCCTTAGAAACCTACCGGTTTTTTTGTGCCTGATTTTCAGTAATACATTGAGGCAATGACCCATGCGTATCGAAGAAGATCTGAAGCTCGGTTTTAAAGATGTCCTGTTCCGCCCTAAACGCTCCACACTGAGCAGTCGCTCACAAGTCGAATTACATCGTGAATTTCGCTTTCGTCACACACAAACCACCTGGCATGGTGTACCAATCATTGCGGCCAATATGGATACTGTTGGCACATTCACCATGGCCAAAGCGCTGGCCAGTTTCGATGTCATGACTGCGATCCATAAGCATTATAGCGAACAGCAATGGCAAGCCTTCACGCAGCAAAGCAGCGATGCCATGTTGCAATATTGCATGGTGTCGACTGGCACATCAAACGATGACTTTCTGAAGTTACAACGCATCTTAGCGTTGTCGCCCGCATTGCGTTTTATCTGTGTAGATGTGGCTAATGGTTACTCTGAACACTTCACTGATTTCGTCAAGAAAGTACGGGATGCGTTTCCACAACACGTCATTTGTGCTGGCAACGTAGTGACCGGTGAAATGGTGGAGGAACTCGTTCTGTCAGGTGCGGATATTGTTAAGGTCGGCATTGGCCCAGGCTCAGTCTGTACCACCCGCGTTAAAACCGGGGTCGGTTATCCGCAACTTTCCGCGATTATTGAATGTGCCGATGCAGCCCATGGCTTAGGCGGGCAAATCGTCGCTGATGGTGGTTGTACCTGCCCTGGTGATGTCGCGAAAGCCTTCGGTGGCGGTGCTGATTTTGTGATGTTAGGTGGCATGCTGGCTGCCCACGAAGAATCCGGTGGCGAGAAATTTGAACGCGATGGCAAAACCTTTATGCGTTTTTATGGCATGAGCTCATCCACTGCGATGGAACAACATGCCGGCGGTGTAGCGCATTACCGCGCTTCGGAAGGGAAAACGGTAGAACTGGCCTTCCGTGGTTCAGTCTCTTCCACTATTCAGGACATTCTGGGGGGGGTGCGTTCAACCTGTACCTACGTTGGCGCGGCCAAGCTGAAAGAGCTGACCAAACGCACCACGTTTATTCGTGTCAGTGAACAGGAAAATCAGATTTACGGTCGCGAATAATGACAAACGGGGCATAAAGCCCCGTTTAAATCCAAACAATCATATCAAACCGTGATATTGATGTTGGAACCCACACGTTCATCGGAAGAACTTGCCGGTGTTGGTTGAGGAACGGAGACTGCCGCACTTTCAATCAACTGAAGTGCTGCTTGCCCCTGCGCTTCCTGCTGTTTTTTGGCCAAACTGGCAGTTAATGCTATTTGTCCATAATCAGCACTGCTTGCAGAAACATTCATATCTAATTCCCCTAAACTACACCTATATGAGTTAACTATAGCAGAAGCTGTGATTGTTTAAAAAACAATCATCACAAAAATTGCACTAATGCTATTACAACTGGCATGGTCAACGCACTTAATAACGTCGATAAAAAGACCGTCTGTGAAGCAAACTCCGGATCTGATTTATACTCTATCGCCAGCAATACGGTGTTAACCGCCGATGGCGCCGCAGCACAAATCACCATCACCTGAGCCACCACACCATGGATGCCCCAAATCCAGCAAACACCGGCAGCCAGCAACGGGCCCGCCAGCAGTCGCATCCCATTCGATACTAAGACACGGAAATTACGTACATACAGCCGCGTACTCGCCAGCTGTGCGCCTAAGGTGACCAATGCCGTCGGTACTAACCCTTGTGCCATCAGATCCATCGATGTCCAAAGCGGTTTTGGCACATCAATACTCAACCAGCGACACAACAAGGCCAGCAATACCGCATAGGTCATGGGCATGCGGAAATTATCCAACACCGCCTCTTTCCACGAACGGTTACTGCTACTGGCGTTCATCACCCCAATAGTGTTCGTTAACAATTGCTGGATCAGCATCACAACAATTTGCACCGAAAATGCAAACGCCGTGTGATACATCAGCTGCACCAGCGGAATACAGTAATTACCACTGTTGTAAAAACAGACTGAATTGATAAATGCACTACATTTACTGGCATCCAGCTTTAATAAGCGGGTACAACCTAGGCAAACCACCCAGAGCAATGCAAACAACACCAGATTAGCCAGGATGAGATCTTTGAGTAATGCGCTATTCAATTCCGTCTTATAAATCGTGGTAAACAGCAGTGCCGGAATGAAAATATAAAACTGGATTTTGGTTAAGGTCGCAACATTGAGCGGAAATTTTCGCTGTAACAGGTAACCAGCACCAATGGGAATAAAAATAGGTAGGATGATATTAAAGAATAGAAAACTAACGGTCTGCATGCCCCCCTCCGATAAATTAGCAATAAATGGGTTAGCAATAGTAGACGGTTATTACAACACACCTGTCGCGCTATCTTTATGTTTTGTGACAAAAAAGCCGAGATTATTCGATATCGAGATATTTATGCAGTTGGATAGATAAACGCCAGTTACGTTGGATACAAACTTCCATCGCCAACGCTGTCGCGCGTGGTTTCTGGCTGATCGGTTGTAAACAAATCACTTTTTCTGAGATATCAATATTGGCTAATAAAGCATCAAGCTGGGCGATATGTTTAGCTGTTGCGACTGGATGCTTGATCTCATTGGCCCGATGCAAGGTTTCAGCCAACACCTCATACCCACCCGCCATCTTGATTTTTGGCGATACCGTGACCCAGCAAGCGTCATCTGCACGAATGGGTTGGGTTCCGCTGGTTTCTATCTGTACCCGATAACCATGCGCTAATAACGTCTGCGACAACGCCATCAGATCGTATTCGCAAGGTTCCCCGCCAGTGATCACCACATGTTTTGCGGTATAACCTTGTTCAGAAAAACAAGACAAGATCTCTTCTGGGCTAAACCAACTCCAGGCAGCTTTAGGTTTTTTCGTCGTAAATTGCCGGATAGGGATAAGATGATCCGCATTCAGTTCCCATGAATGTTTCGTATCACACCACGAGCAACCGACTTTGCAGCCTTGCAGGCGAACAAAAATAGCCGGTACCCCGGAGAAAAAGCCTTCCCCTTGGATACTCTGGAAAATTTCATTGATGGGATAATGGTTTGTCATCTTTTTTCACCAGAAATGAAAAGACCAACCCCAAGGGATTGGCCTATTCAACGATGTCTATTACTGAATAAAATTATTCAGCAACAACAGCCACTTTAACAGTGGTGTTTACATCAGTGTGCAGGTGAACAACGATGTCGTATTCACCAACGCAGCGCAGAACGCCGTCCGGCATACGGACTTCACTCTTAGCAACAGCAACACCAGCAGCAGTGATCGCATCAGCGATATCACGAGTGCCAACTGAACCGAACAGTTTACCTTCGTCACCAGCTTTGGTAGCGATAGTTACGTTGGTCAGTGCAGACAACTGAGCAGCACGAGCTTCAGCAGCAGCTTTAACTTCAGCCAGTTTGGCTTCCAGTTCAGCGCGGCGAGCTTCGAAAGCAGCCAGATTGTCTTTGGTAGCCATTACAGCTTTACCTTGTGGGAACAAGTAGTTACGAGCAAAACCGCTCTTAACAGAAACTTTTTCACCCAGACCGCCCAGATGAGCGATTTTGTCTAACAGAATAACTTCCATTACCTTTCCTCGATTAGGTTGAGTTAGGCCAGTTGCCGATTACTTGTTATGCAGATCGGTGTACGGCAGCAGAGCCAGGTAACGAGCACGTTTGATAGCACGTGCCAGTTGACGCTGATATTTAGCACGAGTACCAGTGATACGGCTTGGTACGATCTTGCCAGATTCAGTAACGTAGTTTTTCAGAGTAACGGTGTCTTTGTAATCGATTTCGATTACACGTTCAGCAGTGAAACGGCAGAACTTACGACGACGGAAAAAACGTGACATGTCGATTATCCTCTATGATGACTGGAATTATTCAGCAGCTTCTTCAGCTTCTTCGGCACGCACGTCGTCACGACGTGGACGCTCTTCACGTGCTTTCAGCATCGGAGATACTTCAGTCACAGCGTGTTTAGTGCGCATGATCATGTTGCGGATAACCGCATCGTTGAAACGGAAGTTGTTTTCCAGTTCGTCGATAGCGCTCTGCTCAGATTCTACGTTCATCAGAACATAATGAGCTTTGTGCAGTTTGTCGATTGGGTAAGCCAGTTGACGACGACCCCAATCTTCCAGACGATGGATAGTACCACCAGCAGCTTTGATAGCACCGGTATAACGCTCGATCATGCCTGGAACTTGTTCGCTCTGGTCCGGATGAACCATGAATACGATTTCGTAGTGACGCATGAGTTGCTCCTTACGGGTTAGTAGCCTTCGTGATGGACCAGTCAAACCGTCGAAGGCAAGGAACTTAAAAAAAGTGACTGATTTTTGAAGGGTCGTATTCTATGCAGCGTATACTTTAATAGCAATCAGATTTTGTTATTTCTCTCATGAATTAGTACAGAGGTCAGGCTATGCATACACGAACCCGAATGGTCGCGCCGGTTGAAGCATTACCGGGCCGCACAACACCAATGGAATTGGAACCATTACATTATGTAAAACAGGTCAGCATGCTACCACCTTACCCGGCTGGATTAGAGGTTGCCCATTTCGCCATGGGCTGTTTCTGGGGCGTAGAGCGGTTATTTTGGGAACAACCGGGCGTTTATGTGACTGCGGTCGGTTATCAGGCTGGCTATACGCCTAATCCGACGTATGAAGAGGTCTGCTCCGGTTATACCGGCCATGCGGAAAGTGTTCGCGTGGTGTTTGATCCGAAAGTCATTAGTTATACCCAATTATTAAAATTGTTCTGGGAGCATCATGACCCGGCGCAGGGCGCTCGTCAGGGTAACGATATCGGTACGCAATACCGCTCGATGATCCTGACCAGCAACGAATCGCAACAGCAAGAGGCGATCCAAAGTCGCGATCATTATCAGTCGGCTATGTGGGCGTATAATGATTCCCGCACCATTACGACCGAAATCGCTGTGGCACACGATTTTTATTTCGCCGAACAGCACCATCAGCAATATCTGGCGAAAAACCCCGACGGATATTGTGGTCTGGCGGGTATCGGGATTTGTCTGCCATCTAAATAAGGCGGAAACAACAAAGGACGCAGAGGCGTCCTTTTTCTTAGTACGAAGTTTTGAGCGATAGAAAATTAACGCGAACCAATCTGAACCAGTTGACCTTCCCCACTCACAGCAAAACTCACCGCTGCGGCAGGCACAAAACAGGACTCCCCGGCTGATAAGATCAGCGTATCCGCACCGGCATGGATCGTCGCCGTACCATGCAGACAGAACAGGATCAGCGCTGTGCTGGTTTCGCTGGCAATCGCTTCCGCATTCAGATTGACTAAGGTAAATGAGAAATCCGCCACCGGGATCGGATAATCACTGATTGGCCCCAGCACCATCGGGCGCATCAACAATTCCGTTGCCGGCTTGGCAACAAAATCCACATTCGCCAGCAAAGCATCAATATCCATATGTTTTGGTGTTAAACCGGCACGCAATACGTTATCCGAGCTGGCCATCGCTTCCAGCCCAACCCCTTGCAGATAAGCATGCGGCGTTTTGGCGTACAGGAACATGGCCTCGCCTGGCTGTAAAGTGATGACATTCAACAGCAATGGCGCGAACAAGCCCATGTCTTCCGGATAAAACGCAGCTAAGCGCAGCACTTCCGCGAACGCTTCTTTATCCTGATGATGCTGTGCCGTCGCCAGCAAGCGAGTCACCGTTTCACGACGCGCATCGCCTTGTAAACGCAATGAAGCGGCAAACAACGCTTTTAGCGTCTCATCCGTTGGTTGCTGACAAAAAGCTTCGATTTCTGCTTGCAGTGCCGGTAGCGATAGCCCCTGCAGCAGTGAAACGATTTCCGCAAACTCACGGAAACCGTTCATTGCCCGATATGGCGTCAGCGCATAGACCAATTCTGGCTTGTGGTTGGGATCTTTGAAGTTACGCTGCGCGGCAGTGAGTGGCACGCCTGCTGCGTTTTCTGCCGCAAAACCAGCTTCAGAACTGGCTTTATCCGGATGCACCTGAATTGATAACGGTTCCGCAGCTGCCAGCACTTTAAACAGATACGGCAGTTCACCAAAATTCGCCTGCGCATCGCCCAGAACAGCAGCTGCATCCTGTTGAATGAAGGCATCTAAACGCAGGGTTTCACCATGCTCGTTGATTAAAGTTGAACAGCCGTTGGGATGTGCTCCCATCCAGATCTCTGCCTGCGGCAGGTGCTCCGGGTTAGCAACCCCATACATCTGCCGGAAAGCTTCTTTACTGCCCCAGGCATAGTTTTGAATGGGATTTTGCATCCGATAAATGCGGTTGGAGGAAAAACTCATTATGTGTACCTTCTACAGTGTTTGTTAACTACAACACGGGGAATAAACCCGAATGTCATTTCAACCTCAATGTGTCGGTCACATTCCATGAGTGCCCCCCACTACACAGAATTTGACGCCAACTTTACTTTTTGTACCCTTTAACGGGTATACGGTTCGGCTGAATCATTGATTAAAACACAACTCAACAGCCGACTTTTTGCGATTGATTAATTCAGGCGGTAAACCTTAATATTATTAAAACCCTGCTCTTTCAGATACAACGCCTGCAGTTTGCTCATCACGCCACGCTCACAATACAACAGGTAGGTTTTGCTCTGGTCCAGATCACCAAACTGCGTCGCCAGTTTATAAAATGGTAAATGCAGAACGGTCATACCTTCCGGCGTAAACGGTTTTTCTTCATGCTCATCCGGTGATCGGATGTCCAGAATCACTTCGTTTTCCGCCAATGAAGAGGTGGTTTCCACTTCCTGCACTTGTGCCGCCGTTTCATTGGCTATATCACGAATATCCATCACTTTGGCATTCGCGATCACGTTGTCCAGTATGTCAAAATTGAATTTCTCTTCGTTAGCTAACACGTCGTCATAACGGGCTTTTACTGTTGGTTTATTGGAAATGACGCCGCAATATTCCGGCATGGTTTCCGCAAACTCCTGTGTACCAATCGCTCGTGCCTGATCGATGATGTCTTGTTTATCGCTGACGATCAGCGGGCGCAGGATCAACGTTTCTGTCACGCGATCAATGACCGACAGATTGGTCACTGTCTGGCTGGAAACCTGACCGACACTTTCCCCCGTTACCAGCGCTTCCACACCCATACGTTCAGCGACACGGGAAGCCGCGCGCATCATCATACGTTTCAATACCACACCCATCAGGCCGTTATCGATTTTTTCTAAGATTTCACCGACCACCGGTTCAAAAGGCACGGCGACAAACTTCACGCGGTGCGATTGGCTGTATTTGCTCCACAAATAATAGGCGACCTGTTTTACGCCAATTTCATGTGCCGCACCGCCCAGATTAAAGAAGCAATAATGCACACGGCTGCCACGTTTGATGAACAGGTAAGAAGCCACGCCAGAGTCGAAACCACCCGACATCAGGCTTAACACGTCTTCTTGTGTCGATAATGGATAACCGCCCAAACCTTTATGAATCGCCGTCACCAGATATAGCAATTCGTTTTCAATCTGCAGGTTGATTTGCAGATCAGGATTAGATAACCGAACCCCCTTCGACGGAAAATTCTGATTTAAACCACCGCCAACATAACGTTCGATTTCGATGGATGAAAACTCATGCTTCCCTTTACGTTTTACCCGTACACAGAAGGTTTTATCGGCGATGGTGGCACCATAAACGGCCGCGGTGTGCTCGTAAATGCTGTGCAGATCGGTAAACGGCATCTGTGTAACTTCCAGAAATGCCTGAATGCCGGGAATACAGCTTAGGCGTTCCACCAGCTTGTCGCGATTTTCGGGCGCATCATTTTTACTGGACACCATGAGCTTGTCCCAGTCGTTACGCACGGTGACGGTTTCATCCACTTTTTGCAGGACGTTACGGATATTGCCTTGCAAAATTTTCACCATGCGCTGGCGAACGGATTTACTTTTAATGGTAATTTCTGGAAACAGTTTAATGATGAACTTCATGTCAACGCTCGGTTAGCTGGCGAAAAGTGGCGCATTATAATCCAGCCGGCGCCAGAAACTAAGCCTTGTAGGGCGAGATCACAGAGTTTCTACGCCTGCGCGGTAGAGTAATGGTAAGATAGGTAAATTATTTACTTTGATAATCAGAACCCGTCATGGCCGCGAAAAAGACCGAATCATTAAGTTTTGATACCGCACTCGGCGAGCTGGAACAGATCGTTCAACAGCTTGAACAAGGCGATCTACCACTGGAAACAGCACTAAAACAATTTGAACGCGGCATCCAGCTGGCCCGGGTAAGTAAACAAAAATTAGAACAGGCAGAGCAGCAAGTGCAGATCTTGTTACAACAGGGTGAGCAGGAAAAACTGGCACCCTTTACTGTTGAACAAACCACCCGCTCGAGCGCAGAGGACGAATAAGTGTCATTGCAGACCTTTTCCCAGCACTATCGACAACGCATTGATAGCCTGCTGTTACAGCATATTGAAGCCTTACCCGATCTGTCCCCCAACTTAAAAGCCGCCATGCGACATGGTCTGGTGCTGGGTGGCAAGCGTGTGCGCCCATTTCTGGTGTATGCCACCGGTTTAATGCTGGATGTCGAAGAAACCTTGTTAGATGGCCCGGCGGCGGCTATCGAATGCATTCATGCTTATTCGTTGATCCATGACGACTTGCCAGCGATGGATGACGATGACTTGCGTCGTGGTCATCCAACCGTACACAAAGCGTTT
>JAQUHG010000298.1 GCA_028683735.1 Tolumonas sp.
CGGATTGAAAATCCGCGTGTCCGTGGTTCGATTCCGCGTCTGGGCACCATGAATATGAAAGCCTCACAACAATGTGAGGCTTTTTTGTTTCTACCTTCCGGTCGATATCCTGTCTTTTCAGCTTAACCTGCCCTCTCCGTGACTCATTTTTGATTAATCAATTTTATCGGCGCACGCCCGTCAATGCGTCGGCGACGTCGATAGTTTGTGATGTTATGTGCTGCAACAGTCTCCGGTCCAAGTTCCGGTCTTTTGTCTTGTGTGCTTTGGTTATGCTGGCGTTAGAAATTCAGTAAGGTTGGATGTTACTTGGAATAGGTAAAGCAGATGAGTGATTGCTGAAATGATGCCGTTGGAATGGCAAGTGTTGGCATAACTGTTATTTGTGGATATGGGTAGAAAAGGCTCTGGGTGATATCCGGTCTTTTTTGTAGCAGAAAGTGATTTAAAAAAAACAAACATGATGTTTTTTTGAACTAGATCATTAAAAAATATGTAGTCATTCGTCACTCTATAGCGATTTGCTATAAAAATAATGGGAAAGACATGATATTTACAATACTACATCTCAGTGATATACACATTCGTTCAGAAAAAGATTTCATTGTCGATAAATCGGACTTAATAGCATCAGCTGTATACCAACAAGCAAGAAAAAGTGTTGATTTGCGTTTAAAACTGACCCACTTTTTGCGTTGAATTTTGACCCACCCCAATTCACTATTTTACGGGTCTAGGTTGTGGATAAACCGGTGTCTTTTTCTCCTTTTTCGCTTTGCTTGAACTCTCTTTAAAACGATAGCTGTCATTCCCAGTTTCAACAATATGGCAATGGTGTGTCACCCGATCTAACAGGGCTGTTGTCATCTTCGCATCACCAAATACATTCGACCATTCCGCAAAATTCAGATTGGTCGTGATGATCATGCTGGTGCATTCGTATAGTTTACTCATCAAGTGAAAGAGTAAGGCGCCACCCGTTTGACTAAAGGGTAAGTAACCCATTTCATCCAGTACAACTAAGTCGGTGTGCATTAGTCTGGCCGCGATTTGTCCCGCCTTGCCTTGCTGTTTTTCTTTCTCCAGCGCATTCACCAATTCAATAGTCGAAAAGAATCGAACGCGTCGGTGAAACTGTTCAATGGCCTGTATCCCAATGGCGGTAGCAAGATGGGTTTTACCGGTTCCCGGGCCGCCCACTAAAACCACATTCTGCGCATTATCCATAAAGTCACCTTGGCATAGTTGCCGGATAAGCGCCTCATTAGCCATGCTCTCAGTAAAGTTAAAACCATTCACATCTCGATAGGCAAGAAACTTAGCTGCTTTTAATTGATAGGCCACCGAGCGAACTTCCCGCTCTGCCAGTTCTGCTTTCAATAAATGCTCTAATACCGTGATGCTGGCCTGAAATGCCGGTGAGTCTTGTTCCGCAAGATCCGCCAGCGCGTGAGCCATGCCATATAACTTCAGTGATTTAAGTATGGGGAGCATGGCATTAGTGAGCATGATGATCTCCTTGCAGTCTCAGGTTGTCATAGCGGGTCACGTTAGCCAACGGCTCGATCCTCAGTGTCAGCTCGGGTGGGACATCTATCGGTGCCAGCGGTGTTGTATCCAGTAATCGACTCAGGATATTGATGACAATTTGCTTCGAGGGTGCGCCCGTCTCCAGCGCTAATTCAACTGCCGTCAATACATCCTGTTCATCGTGCAGCAATACCAGCGCTAAAATGTCCACCATCTCCCGATCACCTCCTATGCGCTTGAGTAGAATGGATTGCAATGTCCGGAAGGCTTGAGGCAATTAGACAAACGGTGCACCGTTACGCAATGCCCCCGGCTTTCGCTGTAATACAGAGAGATAATGACGCCAGTCGTAGATGATGAGTGGGTGTTCATGTTTGCGATTAAACAACCGTTGATGGACCGCGATAATGCCACCTTCTACAATCACCTCAAGACGGTCATGATAGATGTGCAAACTCACCGGGCGGTTAGCAAATGACGAGGGCACGCTGTAGCGCGTGCGTTCAAAGGTCAGCAAACTTGTGGGAGAGATCCGCTTTGTTTGCTCTACGAACCCATCAAAAGGCTGGCCAACTGGCATCAGAAAGGGACGTTCATCATCAAGTGCAGCCTGGATTGTTCTGGCTTCGGTCGGATGGGCTGATTCATGCCAGAGCGCAACACAACGGGCGGCTAACCAATCATTCAATGCCGTCAGGGATGGCATATCAGGCACTTTTTGCCACAATCGTCGTCGGGCATCCTGTACATTTTTCTCGATCTGACCCTTTTCCCAACCGGCGGCAGGATTACAAAACTCAGCATCAAACAAATAGTGGCTGACCATGGCCGCAAACCGGGCGTTCACATCACGTTGCTTACCCCGTTTTACCTTATCCACGGCGGTCTTCATGTTGTCGTAGATGCCCCGTTGTGGAATACCACCCCATGCCGTAAAGGCATGGTAATGCGCATCAAACAGCATCTCATGGGTTTGCAACGGATAAGCACGCACGAAGAAAGCACGGCTATAACTCAATTTACAATGAGCAACTTGCAGCTTGACGCGTTCACCCGCAATTACAGCCCAGTCCTCGCTCCAATCAAATTGGAACGCTTCACCGGGCGAAAACTGCAAAGGGATATAGGTGTGCTTGCTGGCACCGTGAGTCGATTCTAATTGCTGACGACGCCATTCCCGAGCAAATACCGCCACGCGATCATAAGAGCCATCAAAACCAAGGGCACATAAATCAGCGTGCATCTGTTTGACGGAGCGGCGTTGTTTACGAGAGGTTCTGGCGGCATCGGTTAACCACTGCGTCAGTTTATCGGTAAAAGCATCGAGTTTGCTGGGTGTTTGGCGCTGAGGATAAAGGGGTTCCGAGATCTCAGTTCTGAGATAACGGCGAACTGTATTGCGGGAAAATCCGGTACGGCGGGCGATCTCCCGGATCGAGAGTTTATCGCGGAAATACCAACGTCTGATCTTGCTCAAAATGGCCACGTTAATCACTCCTAACTCCCGCTCATAAAATAAGCAGGATAGTCTGTTTACGTGGGTCAAATTTCGACGCAAATATATGGGTTTAGTGGGTCAGTTTTAAACGCAAATCAACACTATTAGATCAAATTTGTTAACAAAGTGCGATCCCGCCCTGGTTTTAGAGTAGGAGGGAATTTGTATAACCGTTGGCGTTTTAAAAAAGGTAATGAAAATTTAGAAATAGAAGTAAAAGGTAATCGTACAGCGGATGATTCTGATGCTGTAAGGTATTGGGCTATCTCTGGACATGGAATATGTTATAGATCATGGTTGGATGTTGCTGAAGATGTGATGGCTGGGCGCCTTGAAGTATTGTGTTCTGATTGGTTGGGTGAAGAAGTTCCTCTAAATATTATCTGTGCAGACAGAAGACAATTGTCCCCTAAAATAAGATTGTTAAAAGATCACCTACAAGAACGATTTAGAAGTTATTGCTTTAGTTTGGGCAAAAAACAGCATTGATATCCTAGCTATTATACCAATAGAAAAAGAAATGCCGTTCATCCATCACGAATGAACGGCAATAGAGTTTATTATTGAATTAAAACAGAATACGTGCTTTTAATGTGCCATCAATTTCTTTCAGACGCGCCAGTGCGATATCGCTGTGT
>JAQUHG010000041.1 GCA_028683735.1 Tolumonas sp.
CAATGCATCAATCAAGTCGCTTGATCTCAAATCAGACTTTCCTCTGCTCCATGCTGGTTTATTGCTAAAACAAGGGCATGTTGTATTAATAAATACACAAGATGAAATTATTGCCTTAGGACGACTCCCGGAAACTCCAGCAATTCTTAGCATTCATTACCCTAGAAGTCTTATGCAGCCTGCTATTTTACAAAATTTAAGTATTGTTGCTGCTCTTGGTCTCATAACTCTTTTAGTTGAAGCTTTTTTAATTCGCTCCATTTTGCGAAATCAAGTTTCTCGTCCACTCCAGCAACTTATTCGTGCAACACGTCATGTTGGCGAACCCATGCCCAAAGGACGTTATGAGCTACCAATACGATCTGAGGATGAGATTGGTGTTCTGGCGCGTGATTTTTCCCACATGTCTGCTCGGGTGAGAAATACCTACAATCGACTTGAATCAATGGTTTCAGAGCGCACCCTTGCTCTGGAAGAAGCTAATAAAAAACTGATGGCCCTGAGCACAACAGATGGATTAACTGGTATAGCAAACAGGCGTCAGTTTGATGATGTGTTGGCTAATGAGTGGAATCGAGCCATCAGGAATGGTAGTTTCTTCATTCTGGTCATGTTCGATGTTGACTGGTTTAAAAAATTTAATGACCACTACGGGCATCAATGTGGTGATGAATGCCTTAAGGCAGTCGCTATAGCGGCAAAAGAATACTCTAAGAGATCCGGTGATTTGCTTGCCCGCTATGGCGGTGAAGAATTTGTGTTTATCATTACAACAATAGAATTAGCTGATGCTTTATCATTTGCAGATTCTTTGTGTAAAACTATAGAAAAACTACAAATCCAACATGTTCTTTCGCCTTTTGGTGTCATTACGATAAGTGCTGGTGTTGCCGGGACTATACCGCAAATTAATGAAACCCCGTCTTCTTTATTAAAACGAGCCGATTCTGCGCTCTATGAAGCAAAAAAATCCGGGCGTAATCGAGCTGTGTTATTAGCCTAATATCTATTCTGATGAAAGGTGATTCAGAATGGGTGATCGTATAATCCCGAAATGGGTGGTCGGAATGCTCCGAAATATGCAGAAGCTTTAAACTATTTCTCTACTATCCGCTGAACTGAGCCGCCACAGACAGAAAAACACTGGTTGTATTCATCATTGCAATGCGAAACATCAGGATATTCGGAACAATACTCTCTTTTTTTCATACACTGCGATTGCAACTCTTTGTTGTGCCTAGTGCTGTTCATGCAAACATAATAATTAGCATCTGAACGTTGTTCACATGATTGCTCTTTATATGCGGCACGTTGATTTTCATTACCACGGCACATTTCTCTGACTGACGCGCATTGGACTACGCACTGCTTCCCCTCAACAGTAGATGGTGGCGTGTATTCATAACGAACGGTTTCACACGCACAGACCAAGAAGAGAGCTGCTAATAAAGTAATTATGCGAATGATGGGCATGAGATCTCCGTGGGTATGTTTACTTACTGCACAAACAATTAAAAAATAATTTCTACAAATAAATTCAGATTTTAAGGCTTTGAAAATGATACCACTTTTGTATTGTTTGACACTGCTTTAGACAGCACATACTGTTACAGCTCCTGAAATCATGTCACTAGCTTTTATGATTTCCACCTTACACTTCATATTCTGAACAATAAAAAATTTCGGTTCAGATTTCTCTACACAATATTTCGCACTAGCAAACAATACAAAAGAATCAACGCCCAGCAAGTTTGAGACTAAATTTATACTATCAGTTTTGTTTTTCATTTTTGCTAAGAATGCTTACGGATAATTCCTTTCAAGACAACTGTCAGACCCTGAAGGTAAAGTGAGGATGGAATATGAACAATCTACACGCGACACCTGAAACGAAAGGAGTTACAGTCCAGCTCCTTACCTCTGTTGACCTTGGCCCAGAGATTGAAGGTATGACTGGACGACAACTTCGGATGCGGATGGTGACTATTGAGCCAGGAGGTGTCTTTGGTCCACTACACGATCATAAAGACAGACCAGGTACTTTCCACCGATAAATTAGAGGGTATTTTATGTTTCAGCCGGTACTAAGTGTCTTTGATAATTCATCCCGTGCAATACCAGTGAACATTGCTGATGCTTCAAGGAAATATTTTTACCAACCATTATCGTCAGCTAGTAGCAAATTGTGAGACTATATCAAATAGTTTAAATGCTCTAATAAATTTATTATTAACCAATAGAAATAATGATTGTGCATACTTCATGTTTTCGTTACATACGACATACTCTTGCTCAAGAAAATACTCATTTTTTTCTTATAGCAATAGTTTTATTGGTTATTCTCCAGATCATTCAAACATATATAATCGATTTGTCATTTAATCGAACAGAAATTGCCCATCATGAATTATGGCGATTAATCAGTGGTGGATTAGTCCATGCCAACTTTTCGCATTTATTGCTGAATATTCTAGGCTTATATTGTTTAATAGTTCTATATGATAATCAGATATCCGTGCACAGTTGGTGCATAACAAGTCTCATCCTTGTGACAATTATCAATTGTGTATTGTATTTATTATTGCCATCCACAGAGTATTATTTTGGATTTTCTGCAGCATTACATGGTTTGTTTGTATGGTATTCCATAATTGAATGGCGAAAAAAGCACGGATGGTTTCCTCTGATTGTTCTTCTTGTTTTAATAGGGAAACTCGGCATGGATACCATGTTAACCGATAGCTTAAGTAGCCAGATAATAGGAATGAGGGTGCATTGGCAATCTCACTGGATTGGAGCTGTATTAGGTGCTCTGCTTTCATTTATTTATAAAAGAAAAGCCGCTTAATGCGGCTTTTCTTTACGCTAAAGAGCTATTTATTTGCTGTAAGACCGCTAAAGGATCGGCGGCTTGTGTAACAGGTCGACCTATAACTAAATAGTCGGAGCCAGCTTTCATCGCATCAATCGGCGTCATTACTCTACTTTGGTCATCAGTTTTATTAGTATTCGTCGTTAAACGAATGCCTGGTGTGATTAGTTTAAACTCATAGCCCAATGTTGACTTCAATGCCGAAGCCTCTTGTGCTGAACATACCACACCATCTAAACCAGCTTGTTTAGTAAGAGTTGCCAATCTTAATACTTGTTCAAATGGTGAAATATCAAGTCCAATATCAGCTAAATCGCTTTGTTCCATACTGGTCAATACTGTCACGGCAATTAACAAGGGTGCTTTATCACCGTAAGGAATTAATACTTCACGGGCAGCCTCCATCATTTTACGGCCACCAGATGCATGGACATTTACCATCCAAACCCCCATCTCAGCACTGGCTTTTACCGCTTTGGCTACTGTGGTTGGAATATCATGAAATTTTAGATCCAAGAATACATCGAATCCCTTTTTCACCAGTTGTTCAACAAATTGCGGTCCATAATAGGTAAACATTTCTTTACCTATTTTTAACCGACAATCAGAAGGGGTTACTTGATCAACAAAAGATAAAGCATCTTCTTTTTTTGCGAAATCAAGTGCAACGATAACTTTAGGGTCTTTCATATATCCTGCCAAAATTTTAATTAATCACCATCCAACCCTTGGATAGGCGAAATACTTCCCCATTGTTTACATGACGGACAATGCCAAAATATGACTTTGCTGGAAAACCCGCAATGCTCACAACGATAAATTGGTTTTACTGCTATTTGTTTTTCAACCAAAGATCTCAGTAAGGTAATGCTTTCTGCTGCTTTTTCATCGTGCATTGCTTCTAATTGATAGGTCATGAGCCTATGGAACCCTTTCATCGTAGGGTTTCTTTTAATATGCCGCAGGATAAAATTCTCTGCCTCAGCCACACCTTGTCCTGCTTGAATAGAATCGGCAAGAGCCAGCGCAACAGTTGTATTTTGCGTATGTTCCAGCCAACGGACTAAAATGGAACCTAAATCACATGTATCAATATGGGATTTACATTGCTGTAATAATTTCCATGCCTCGCTAGCAAACGCAGAGGATAATTCCGGAATTTGATCTATATGTTTAATCGCTGCATCGTATTGCTGTAGTTTTATATATACTTGCGCGAACAGTATTAGTGCTCGAACGCATTGCTGATCTGTTTTTAGAGCTCGTTTTAGTCGTGAAGATGCTGATTTAAAATCCTGTAGAAGTAAATCAGACTCAGCTAACTGGCAGTAATAATGAGCTACAACACGTTGATGATTTTTACCGGATATTTTTTCTGCAATATCAATCGCTTTTTGCCATTCATTGAGTTGTTCATAAATCTGTAACAACATCTTCCTAGCATCGTCGGCTAATTCATCATCTTTTAATAAACTATGAAGAACGTTTTCTGCACGATCCAATAATCCGGCAGCAACAAAATCACGTGCCAATTCTAGCATCGATAAATTTTGCTGCTCCGTTGAATCAAGACAACGAGCAACCAAATTTTGATGAATACGAATAGCACGATCCACCTCCCCCCGTTGGCGAAATAAATTGCCCAAAGCAAGATGTGTATCTATTGTGTCAGTATCTACCTGTAATAGGTCGATAAACAGATCAACAGCCTTATCTGGCTGTTCAGAAAGGAGAAAATTAATTCCAGCTGCATAATTTCGGGAACGCTGAGAACTTTTACGTTCTTCATCAATACGAACACTTCTTCTTCCCATATACCAGCCATACGCCACCGCAACTGGCAAAAGCAGGAAGAGTAACTCCAGCATTGATTCAACTATTCCTTAACAGGTGAATTAACTTGAGATGTAAGGCGTGAGATATGATTTTGCAGTTTACGTAGTTTTAATTTAGCAACAATATATCCAAACCCTAGAGCACACAATGCAACCAAGAAACCAGAAAAGAATGCCGCAACAAGCAATGTGGGCAAACTGAAATCATCTTGTGCGACCAATAAATTGACATGGATTTGTTGACCATTTACCGAACCCAAAGTCACCAAAAACATAGCCAACGACAAAATGGCTATGAAATACAATATGGATTTCACAAATTTCATGTCAATACCAAACAAAGTTAAATTACAAAGAGTTTACGCGTTCTCTTAACTCTTTGCCGGGTTTGAAATGAGGTACGCTTTTGGCCAAAAGCTCAACTTTCTCTCCAGTTTTAGGATTGCGACCTACTCTGGGAGCTCTGTAATGTAGAGAAAAACTGCCAAAACCGCGGATTTCGATACGATTACCACTTTCAAGAGTCGCAGCCATACATTCCAGTATTTCCCGGACTGCAGCCTCAACATCCTTAGCGGCAAGATGTTGCTGACTAGAAGAAAGACGCTCAATAAGATCAGATTTCGTCATAAATGTTCTCCTCAGCATAATCAGATATAAAATAAATGGAGCGGCTTTCACCGCTCCATTTTTAAGAGCGATTATTCGCCTTTAGCTGCTTTGAAAGCTTCAGCCATAGCATTACCGAAACCAGCTTCTTCTTGCTGATTTACGCTATCCATCGCTGTTTTTTCTTCAGCTTCGTCTTTAGCACGAACTGACAGGCTTACTGTACGGTTTTTACGGTCAACGCCCATGAATTTGGCTTCAACTTCATCACCAACAGACAGAACCAAAGATGCGTCTTCTACGCGATCACGTGATGCATCAGCAGCACGGATGTAGCCTTCAACACCTTCTTCCAGTTCAATGGTAGCGCCTTTGCTGTCAACGGCAGTTACCTTACCTTTAACGATAGCACCTTTTTTGTTATCTGACAGGTACTTGTTGAACGGATCTTCTTCGATCTGTTTAACACCCAGAGAGATACGTTCACGCTCTGGATCTACCTGCAGAACAACTGCATCGATTTCGTCGCCTTTCTTGAATTCACGAACAGCGTCTTCGCCAGTTGCGTTCCAAGAAATGTCAGACAGGTGAACCAGACCATCAATACCACCATCCAGACCAATGAAGATACCGAAATCAGTGATAGATTTGATCTTACCGCTTACACGATCGCCTTTCGCATGAGTTTCTGCGAATTGCTGCCATGGATTAGCTTTACATTGTTTCAGGCCCAGAGAGATACGACGACGTTCTTCGTCGATGTCCAGTACCATAACTTCAACATTGTCACCCACGTTAACAACTTTAGATGGGTGAATGTTTTTGTTAGTCCAATCCATTTCAGAAACGTGTACCAGACCTTCAACGCCTTCTTCGATTTCAACGAAGCAACCGTAATCAGTCAGGTTGGTCACGCGGCCGCTCAGACGAGCGCCTTCTGGGTAACGCTTAGCGATAGCTACCCATGGATCTTCGCCCAGCTGTTTCAGGCCCAGAGACACACGAGTGCGCTCACGGTCGAATTTCAGAACTTTAACGGTGATTTCATCACCTACGTTCACGATTTCAGATGGGTGCTTAACGCGTTTCCACGCCATGTCAGTGATGTGCAACAGACCGTCAACACCACCCAGATCTACGAATGCACCGTAGTCAGTCAGGTTCTTAACGATACCTTTAACTTCATGGCCTTCTTGCAGAGTAGACAGTAAGCTGTCGCGCTCAGAAGAGTTTTCAGTTTCGATAACAGCACGACGAGAAACAACAACGTTGTTGCGTTTCTGATCCAGTTTGATCACTTTGAACTCAAGTTCTTTGCCTTCCAGGTGAGCAGTGTCACGAACTGGACGAACGTCAACCAGAGAGCCTGGCAGGAATGCACGGATACCGTTCAGTTCTACGGTGAAACCGCCTTTCACTTTACCGTTGATCAGACCAACAACAGTTGCCTGTTCTTCGTATGCTTTTTCCAGCTGCAACCATGCTTCGTGACGTTTAGCTTTTTCACGAGACAGCAGAGTCTCACCGAAACCGTCTTCTACAGAGTCCAGAGCTACGTCAACAACGTCACCCAATGCAATTTCCAGCTCGCCCAGTGCATTTTTGAACTGTTCAGCAGGAATAGCAGATTCTGATTTCAGACCAGCGTCAACCAGTACGATGCCGTTTTCGATGGCAACAACAGTACCTTTAACGATGGCACCAGGACGGGTTTCCAGATATTTCAGAGACTCTTCAAAAAGTTGAGCAAAAGATTCAGTCATGTTTAAAAACACTTAAAAGTTAATAACGTCCATCAGGCAATCCAGCCAAAATGGGGTTGTGGTTATTGAGTTATTCCATCCTTAGAATAACCAACCCGAGCCAATTACTCAGCTCGGATAAAACGCTGATTTACAAGTTGCAATACCTGATTAAAAACTGCGTCAATTGACATACTTGTAGAATCGATAAGTATAGCATCATCCGCGGGCTTTAATGGCGCGACAGGACGGTTCCGATCACGGAAATCACGTTCCTGAATTTCTTGTAAAAGGTTATCAAAATTAACATTTATTCCTTTTTGCTGCAACTGCAATTGTCTACGCTTTGCTCGCTCTTCAGCGCTGGCATCAAGGAAAATTTTTACTGGTGCGGCAGGAAAAACAACAGTCCCCATGTCTCGTCCGTCCGCAATCAGACCCGGCTTTTGCGCGAAATTCTGTTGGCGATGTAATAATGCTGCCCTGACATCTGGGTAAGCCGCTATTTGGCTAGCCAGATTGCCTGTAGCCTCTGTTCTGATTTCATCGGTAACATTGATACCATCTAAAACAATCAGTACCTGTTCTTTTTCTATAGGGAAGCTGACATCAAGATTACTGGCTAGTTCAGATAACTCATTTACGTTGTCCAACGCGATGCTGCGTTTTTTCGCTGCAACAGCCAAGACACGGTAGATAGCGCCAGAATCGAGTAAATGCCAGCCAAGATGAGTGGCTAACAGCATGCAAAGCGTACCCTTTCCTGCCCCACCTGGACCATCAACTGTTACCACAGGGAAATTAATACTATCAATCATGGTTAGTTTCCTGAAAAATGATGTTTTATAAATTTAGTTAGGCCAGAGAACTAGTTACTTAAATTACTTAAAGCTTCCAAACCACAATATGCTCTTCCCAATCACCGCGGTCTTTTTCATGCACTACTTTGCCTTTTACCGATTTAGCGTATCTGTTCATTTTTCGCTTATCGCCAGCTAATAGCGGGTGCCAGAATGGTAAAGGTTTACGCTCAGCAACACGTCGATACGCACATGTAGGCGGTAACCACGGTAATGTTCTTGCCAAATGTGCGTCAAGTTTAATGCAATCAGGTTCAAAGGTATGCCGGTTCATATAGTTTGAACAGCTGCAGCTTTCCAGATCCAGAAGATTACAAGCTACATTGGTATAGATAAGTTCATCGGTATCTTCATCAATTAGTTTAGTCAGACAACAATGACCACAACCATCACAGAGCAACTCCCATTCATCATCACTCATTTCCTCAAGAGTTTTATGCTCCCAATAGTGACTTTTGATCAATTCTTCTCTATTCATGGCTATTTTCCTGCAACAAAAAGGAATGATGCTGTTTTAACAGATTTTCTTCCTCTTGCTTGATCCATAACCAGTAATGATTACGCGCTAATTCCTGCAGCAGCTTTTCTTTAGAAATAGCTTTTAGCCCGTTCAGTTTTGCTTCACTGAGCAACATAAATAGTTCTGGACGCCCAAATAGTTGCAACAGTTCAGAAGGAATGAGTGAAAAATCATCTTTTTTGGCTAAGAAAAGATAAGTATTGGGCCGTTTGCTACTTCGATAGACAGCACAGATCATGATTCTGATTAATTTCCCTAGGGTTTGTTGCTATGAATTGCATGGAAATATAACATGTGACGCAATTAATACTCATGTATTGTTGTGATGGAGTGGACTAATGTCCGAGCGCGGCTACGAGCTGAAAGGCAGTGTTTTTACGATGACGGTATTGCATCTGGAGGATGCGTTACCTGAGCAGATTCAACAACTTCTAGAAAAAAAAGCGGGTCAGGCGCCAAAGTTCTTTGATTCTGCACCGTTAGTTATTAACGTTGAAATGCTTACTGAAACCCCAGATTTTAATAAAATTAAATCAGCCATTTTAGCTGCAAATTTTATTCCGGTTGGTGTAGCGGGAGTTAGAAGCAATGAAATGCGAGAAGCCGCCAAAAGTGCAGGCCTCGCCATATTAACCGCGGGAAAAGAAGTCGCTTCAGATTTTGTGACTCTCCATACACCTAAAGAGTCAATATACAAAACCCCATCAGAATTAAGAGAGGAAGCCGAAGCGCAGACAGCTCAAGCTGAAACCTCACCATCTGATGTATTAATTTCAACCAAGGTAGTTCAAGGAAATGTACGCTCTGGTCAGCAGATATATTCTCCTGGTCCGGTCGTTGTTTTAGGCTCAGTCAGTAATGGCGCTGAAATTATTTCCAACGATAGTATCCATGTATATGGTAACTTAAGAGGCAGAGCACTTGCAGGCGCAAGAGGCAACCAGGATGCCCGAATTTTTTGTGGACATCTCGAGGCTGAATTAGTTTCAATTGCTGGACATTATTTGTTAAGTGACAGCCTCCCAGAGCCCTTCGTTGGTCAAGAAGTCCAGATACGTCTGGATAATGAAAAAATTATTTTCGACAAATTAATAAGCTAACGGTTTACAAGGGTAATATTCATGGCACGAATTATTGTCGTTACATCCGGGAAGGGTGGTGTTGGTAAGACCACCAGTAGTGCTGCTATCAGTACCGGTCTGGCGCAGCAAGGGAAAAAAACCGTTGTCATTGATTTCGATATTGGACTTCGAAATCTTGACTTAATCATGGGTTGCGAACGTCGTGTGGTTTATGATTTTGTGAATGTCATAAATGGTGAAGCGACATTAAATCAGGCTTTAATCAAAGATAAACGTGTAGAAAATCTGTTTATATTGCCTGCATCGCAGACCCGCGATAAAGATGCATTGACCAAAGATGGCGTCGAAAAAATCATCAACAAACTTCAAGAGATGGATTTCGACTATATTATCTGTGATTCTCCAGCGGGTATCGAGACTGGGGCTTTAATGGCGTTATATTTTGCTGATGAAGCAATTGTAACAACTAACCCTGAAGTTTCTTCCGTGCGAGATTCAGACCGCATTCTCGGTATTCTTGCATCTAAATCACGTCGGGCAGAACAGGGTCTCGAACCCGTTAAAGAACATTTATTATTAACTCGCTATGCGCCAGGTCGAGTCAATCGCGGGGACATGCTGAGTGTGGAAGATGTACAAGAAATTCTGGCTATTCCACTTTTAGGCGTCATTCCTGAATCACAAGCAGTTTTGCGGGCATCAAACTCTGGTGAACCAGTAATTCTGGATCAAAATTCGGATGCGGGTCAGGCCTACCTAGATACGGTAGCGCGCTTGTTGGGTGAGAAACGTGATTTCCGTTTCTTACAGGAAGAGAAAAAAGGTTTCTTTAATCGCCTGTTTGGAGGGTAACAGCAGATGTCATTGCTTGATTTTTTCCTGAAAAGCAGGAAAGAAAGTACCGCAAAACTGGCTAAAGAGCGATTACAAATTATCGTAGCGCATGAGCGTACCAGTCGTAGCGGCCCCGATTATCTGCCTCAGCTGAAACAAGACATTCTGGATGTTATCAGAAAGTATGTTCAAATAGACCCTGAACAGGTTACTGTGCAGCTGGATAAAAAAGGGGAAGAACTATCAGTTCTCGAACTTAATATTATGCTGGCGGATGATAAAAAACCGAATACTGAAAATGGTGAAGAAACGAAAGATTAAGAAAAGGGCGCAATTAAGCGCCCTTTTTTATAATTTTAAGACTGTATTTCGCCAACCAGAGATAAGCTTTGGCTTTTCTGCATTAATGTCTTTGCCTTCATAACACCAAAGCAAATATTGATTAATCAATTTACGCGATCCCAACAACTCAACGGGTAAAGTGTTGTTTTCAGCAGCAACATCAATAACTTGCTTTATTTGTTTAAAATCTTGTTTGTATTGTGGGAAATCGATCATGCGTTTTATTCTGGCCGGATAGCTTTCAGTAGCTTGACTCATTCCAGTATGAATAGATTGTAATATAGCGCTGCCATAACGACTTCGTTGCTGCGGGGCAATATCTATTTGCGCCAATTCACGTTCGGTTTGTGGCCGTTTTCTGCTTAATTCGACTAAAAACTCTTCCCGCAAAATAAAATTCTGCGGACGATCTTCTGATATGGCGGTGGTATAACGCCATTTAGCAAGTTCGCGTAAAACGGCAAGTTCGGACGGATATAACTGCCAAGCACCATTTATATCTTTATAAAGACTATCTAAGACAATCAGCTGTTGTTTAGCGGTGAGAAGCGCAGCCATCTCCTCTGCAAACCACTCAGTTTTTCCTGTGGAATCAAGATGATAAGTAAGGTGTTCATACAAAGGTTGTAAATATGAAACATCTTTTGCCGCATAATATTTTTGCGCTTCTGTTAATGGTCTGGCAAGCCAATCGGTTAAAGTCTGATCTTTTGAAACAGTTTCGGCACATATTTTTTCAACTAAGGCTGCATATCCCAAAGACGGGCCATAGCCCAAAAAGGCAGCCGCTACCTGTGTGTCAAAAATTTTTGCTGGTAGTTTTTGCGAACAAGTCTGCAATACATCTAAATCTTCTTTGCACGAGTGAAAAATGAAAAGTTTATTATCAGCAAACAACGTATCCCATAACGATTGAATGTTATTCAAAACTAAAGGATCAATTAAATAATCGACAGAATTAAGGTGTAATTGCAATAAACCCAGTTTAGGGAAATAAGTAGAAACGCGAATAAATTCGGTATCCAATAAAAGAGTTGGAGTAAGACTGATTTGTGCCAATAATGGCTTTAATAAAATATCTGAATCAATATAGCTGTATGACATAATAGCCCAATAGCAGGTTATGCAGGATTATCAATATCGATAAACTGCACATCCAGATCATTAAATTGTTGTTGTAACCATTCACCTAACGCTTTAATCCCATAGCGCTCAGTCGCATGATGGCCTGCCGCATAGAAAACCACATTATTCTCGCGGGCAGTGTGTACAGTATGCTCGGAAACCTCACCTGTGATATAGGCATCAATACCATAATCAATGGCTTGTTGAAGATAACTTTGCGCACCACCAGTACACCACGCAACATGCCGTATTTTTTGCATTGGTTCATGACTAATCATTGGTACCCGAGATAAGGCTTTTGCAATATGCATTGCAAACTCAGAAGCCAACATTGGTTCCGGTAGATAACCATGGAATATCAGGCACTCCGGATTATCAGGGGCAATGGGCGCTATACCTGTCACACCTAGTTGTTTACCAAGCTGATTATTGTTCCCAAGGTGAATATGGGCATCCAGAGGAAGGTGATAAGCTAATAAATTAATATCATTCTTAATCAGAGAACGAATCCGCTGCCCTTTTATTCCTTTTAATGAAGGCGGTTCACCTGGCCAAAAATAGCCGTGGTGAACCAGCAAAGCATCTGCTTGCAACCTGATAGCCTCATCGATTAGGGCCTGGGAAGCAGTTACACCAGTAACTATCGTTTTGATTTCTGTTTTTCCTTCAACTTGCAATCCATTGGGCGCATAGTCTTTGAAAGCAGAGATCTTCAATAAATTGCTGATATATGATTCGAGATCTGTATTTTTCATAATGTAGCTCAATTACCAACAGCTGAATAAGCAACAACCCGAGCAGATGTACCGCCTACCCGATTGATGTTACTTAGCATAGCTTGTAATTTGTCTTTTGAAACATCGGGGCCAACCATAACCCGCGTCAATTGACCAGAGCGCTGGGCAGAAGCACCATACCCTGCGCTACGCAACTTAGCAGCTAAAGCCTGAGCATTTTCAGCATTTGAAAATACACCCACCTGAATAATCCAGGAGCCACTGTGAGCAACGCTAGCCGCTGGTTTCGGCGTTGGTGTAAAACTTGTTGATGATGATGATTTTGATGCAGCTCTTTCTGCCTCGACCTGAGCCGGTGTTTTAATAGTCAGGCCACTTTCATCACGCTTAACTGTCATTTGAGGTTCTGCAGCGATAGTTTCTGTGGTCCGAACTTCAGATTCCTCGACAACAGGTTTGCTTTCTATCTCTTTCTTATTTTCAAATGCTGTTTCTCGGATTTTGGCCAATTCTTTTGCTTTAGCTACAGCTAAGGCATCTTTTTTCTTCTGCTCTAACTCGCGAGCTTTGGCTTTGGCAAGTTCAGTCGCCTGCTGTTTTTCTGTGGCAACAGACTCTACTTTATCGCTAACAACACCTGTTTCAGTGATGGTTACCGGAGCAGCAACCTCCTCCACTTTCCACTGCTCATTTGTATTCACTGCTGGTTTAGCCGATGTTGCCGCGCTGACCATGGTTGTTGCCGCGGTATCATTAGCCACAACAACGCCAGTTGCTGCGCTGCCACTGACAGCCGTAGTCGTATTGTTTTGTGCGGCAGAGGCTGTTAATCCAACTGTCGTTTCATTTTGATGTGAAGCTAAAGACTGTTCCGGTCTAAGCGGGATGCTTCCAGCTGGTGCAGCGATATCATTTTTCTTTCCCATGAGTAAATCAGGAAGAAATATAACCCCTAACGAAACCAGAATTACTGTGCCGATCAAGCGGTTTTGAAATTGTGTAGCCAAGATAGTTAACCTCTGAATTATCTCTGCTGATTAATACTGTTCAATAATAGCGAGCACACCTGCAACAGTGAAAAATGAACCAAAAACAATGATCAAATCATTTTTTGATGCTTGAACTAACGCAGCATGATATGCATTTTCAACATTTTGATGACAGGTAAAATTACATGAATCCGGTAAAAAAGTTGATAAGTCGTGTGCTGATGCAGCCCGAGGCCCCGATAAATCAGCTAAATGCCAATTGCTAATATGTGGGGCTATATGCTGTAGGGTATGCTCAATATCTTTATCTTTTAACATACCAACAACGGCAATAACTTTTTCTGCCGCCTGTTCTTTTAGTTTCTGAGCCAAATATCGAGCAGCATGAGGGTTATGCGCCACATCAACTATAACGGTCGGATTTTTTTGTAATGTTTGAAAACGCCCAGCCAACCGTGCTTTAGTCAAACCGGCACAAATAGCCTCTTCAGAAATAGAAAGGGATAATTGCTCAAGCGTCGCCAATACTGTGGCAGCATTTTGTAACGGCAGAACAGGTATCGGTAAATGTTTGAACTGCCATCTTCCTCCATGAAAAGACCATTCATTATCTGTTGCCAGATAACTGAATTGCTCCCCTACTGAATACAAATTGGCGCCGATCTTTTGGGCAGTTGTATACAAACTGGCAGGCGGCTGAGGTTCTCCATTGATGGCTGGTCTTCCGGCTCTATAGATACCCGCTTTTTCAACAGCAATAGCTTCTCGAGTATCACCAAGCCAGTCACAGTGATCTAAATCGATACTGGTGATTACTGCAACATCGGCATCTATAATATTCGTCGCATCCAAACGGCCACCTAAACCGACCTCTAGAATAATCACATCGGGTTTGTGTTTTTTAAAGATCGAAAAAGCAGCAAGTGTACCGAATTCAAAAAAAGTCAGACTAACATCAGCACGATTTTGCTCTATCTCTGCAAAAGCAGAACATAAATCCTGATCACTGACTTCGACACCGTTTAGTTTTACTCGTTCGTTATACCGCAGTAAATGCGGAGAAGCGTAAACGCCCGTTGTGTATCCAGCTTCTTGTAAAATACTGGCCAGCATAGCACAGGTAGAACCTTTGCCATTTGTGCCACCCACTGTAATTACAATACCAGGTAATTGAATTAAATCGGCACGTTCTGCAACCGAGCGAACTCTATGCAAACCCAATTCAATTTGCTGAGGATGTATCTGCTCTAAATAAGAAAGCCAGTCGGATAAAGACTGGCTTTGAGTCATGACAGGTAACGTCATGCGTGAGTATCCTCAACAACACTCAGATTCATGAATTTGCCCATCAAGGACGCCATCTTATCGCGCATATCACGACGATCGACAATCATGTCAATGGCACCCTTTTCCAGCAAGAACTCTGAACGCTGGAATCCCTCTGGCAATTTTTCGCGTACGGTTTGTTCAATAACACGGGGGCCAGCAAAACCAATCAACGCTTTAGGTTCACCGACATTGATGTCACCCAACATCGCAAAGCTGGCAGAAACCCCCCCCATCGTTGGGTCAGTTAATACAGAGATATAAGGCAAGCCTTCTTCACTCAATCGTTCAAGTGCCGCACTGGTTTTCGCCATTTGCATCAACGAGAACAGGGCTTCCTGCATACGCGCACCACCCGATGCAGAGAAACAGATCAGACCGCGACGCTCTTTGATGCATTCATCAACCGCCCGAACAAAACGAGCACCGACAACAGACCCCATGGAACCACCCATGAATGCGAACTCAAATGAGCAAGCAACAACAGGAACACCTTTCACTGTGCCTTTCATGACAATCAGTGCATCTTTCTCATTTGTGTCTTTTTGCGCCGCTTGCAAACGATCTTTATATCTT
>JAQUHG010000042.1 GCA_028683735.1 Tolumonas sp.
TGTCACGTTGTGACATCCATCGTTGTGCTGCATTCGAAAAATGGACTATGTTGTAAAGCACAGTCATCCTTTTCGGCTCAGCACAACAGGAACGGCCTTTGCAATGGAACTGGCATCACTAAAAACCTATCTGATCAACAAACTGGCGGTGACTGAAGAGTTACCATTTGGCCCGGAAGCGCTGGTCTATAAAGTCTGCGGCAAGATGTATGCGTTGGTCGCCTGGCAGGAAACGCCGCTTAAAATCACCCTCAAAGTTGATCCGGCGCAAGCTGATCTGCAACGTGCAATGTTTGTTTCCATCAAGCCGGGTTACCACATGAATAAGCAGCACTGGAATACCATTGAGTTATCTGGCGAACTCAGTGATACGCAATTAACCGGTCTGATTGATGATTCCTATCAACTGGTCGTCGCCAAATTAACCAAAAATGAACGCCTCGCCCTGCAAGAACTGCACACCGATAAAACCATTTAAGGATTTTCAGATGCCTCTGATCGTAACCCTGACGTTGACGCCATCACTGGATAGCGCCACCAGCACAGCCAAAATTTACCCGGAAGGAAAACTACGCTGCCAAACACCGGTATTTGAACCCGGCGGTGGCGGGATCAACGTGGCGCGGGCGATCACCCATCTGGGCGGACAAGCCACCGCGTTATTGCCAGCCGGTGGACCAACTGGCGCACATCTGGTGGAACTGCTGCAACAAGAAGGGGTGAGCGTTGACGCATTGCCGGCGCATGACTGGACACGTCAAAACCTGCATGTGGTGTCGGAAGCAACCGGTGAGCAGTTCCGTTTTGTGATGCCGGGCGCGGCGCTACACGAAAACGAATGGCAGCAATTATTGGCTAAAATCGCCCAACTCCCCGCCGATAGTTTGCTGATTTTAAGTGGCAGTCTGCCGCCAAATATGACCACTCAAGCGGTTACGGAATTACTGCAATGTGCCAAAGATCATCACTTGCGTTGTGTCGTCGACAGCTCGGGTGAGGCACTGAAAGCCGCGGTCGCCTTTGGCGGCTTAGAGCTATTGAAACCCAACCAATCAGAACTGGCTGAGTTGAGTGGTCAGACACTGGATCAACCCGATCAAGTCGTCACCGCCGCCCGCTTGCTGATCAGTCAGGGTGCGGCAAAACGGATTGTGGTGTCGCTAGGCCCGCAAGGTGCGTTAGGGGTGGATGCCGAACAGTGTGTGCAAGTGGTGCCCCCACCAGTCACGAAACGCAGCACGGTGGGGGCCGGTGACAGTATGGTCGGCGCCATGGTTATGAAACTGGCTGACAATGCACCGTTAGTCGATATGGTGCGGTTTGGTGTCGCTGCTGGCACAGCCGCCACCATGAATCAAGGCACCAAACTGTGCAGTAAAGACGATACCACCAAGCTGTACGAATATCTGAACCAACCCCAATAACTATCCCAACAATGTATTCTGCACAGGCCGGACATTCCATCCGGCCTGTTTTTATTTATTCACCTAGAGCCTGTCGTAATAACGTCGCTAAATGCAATGTGGCGCGCTGAGCCGTTACTTTGATTTGATGGGCACAACCAAAACCGTTCGAGACCACCAATGCATCCGGCGCCGCCTGCAACGCTGGCACCAACGATTGCTGCGCCATCTGGTGCGAGTAGTCAACGTGTTCTGCCTCCAGCCCAAACGTGCCCGCCATGCCACAGCAGGATGATTCAATAAAACTGAACTCTAATTCAGGCACGGTTTTCAGCACACGGCGTACCGACTTCATCGCACCAATCGCTTTTTGATGGCAATGCCCGTGGATCAACACCGGCTGCGTGATTTTTCCGGCCTGAAACGGTAATTGAAAACCACCGCGCGTCAGTTCCGCGGCAATAAACTCTTCAAACAACAACGCCTGTTTTGACAATGCGATGGCGGGTTGCCCTAGCCTCAGCGTTTTGTATTCATCGCGTAACATCAGTAGGCTGGAGGGTTCTAGCCCCACAATCGACAAGCCAGCCGCCACATGCGGCGACAATACCGCGAGCAATTGTTTCGCCAGCTGGCGGGTTTCATCGACCAGACCAAACGTCAGCAAAGAACGACCACTATCCAATACCATTCCCGGTTGTGAATTGGGGTGCACCACATGCACCGTGAGACCAGCCAGCCGCAGCAGATACAGCGCATCTTCCGCTTGTTGCGGCGCAAATAGGGTGGAAAAACTATCCAGCCATAACACCACCGCCCGCGCCTCGCCGGATGGGTGTGGCACTAAAGGTGGGAAGCTCTGTTGCTGTGGCGAGAAGGGTTTATGCGTTGCTTCCGGCAATGGCACTTTCGCCGCGATACCCAGTAATTTTTCACCCAGTTTCGCCAGCAATGCCAACTTATTCCGCCAGCGAATTAACGAGCCCAGAATTGGATATTGATTCAACCAAATCGGGGAATAGGCAAATAACCGACTGCGCCACGATAGCGGTTGCGTTTTTAGTTGCTGCGCCAGATATTCAATTTTGATCTGCGCCATATCGACACTGTTTTCGCATTCCCGTTTACAGCCTTTACAAGCGACACACAGATCCATCGCTTCGGCTAATTCAGTGTCAGCGGTCAGCGCCGCTTCATCACTGTTAAGGGCACGTTTCAGCAGTTGCACGCGTCCACCCGGTGACAGTAATGGCTGGTCAGTAACGCGGAAACTGGGACACATCACCCCGCGCCCGTGCTGCTCACAAACACCACTGCGAATACACACCGCAACCGCTTTAGCAAAATCACCACCTTGCTTGGGAATATCCGCATACGCATCGCCCATGCCGCGATCTTGATATTCCGACCAATCTAATTCTGTACGCATACATCATCCTGCGATCTGTTTTATCAGACCCTATCAAGAACGATGCCGATGCTACATATAGAAATAACAATGGGTTAGCGAAAGTTCATTCGTAACAAAGCAGACAAAACAACAAGGAATTATTGGAATAAAAAGAAAGCACGACAAAAAAGATGAACACTCAATTCACAGTAATAAACACCATAAATTAGTTATTCCTAAAGAAAAACAAGCTCAATTTTCAATCAAAAAGAACAAATAACAATCAAGTTTTACATTATTTAACAATGAGATATTGATTTAAAGGTGCTAAATGACACATCCTTAAAATGTGCGCTTTATATCATTTCAGCGCACATGGTTATTTATCTCTTTTTATCAGGAAAAATATAATGAAAAAGCAGGGTTTGCTGTTATCTGCAATTTTGGCAACTGGTTTACTGAGTGGCTGTGCCACACCACTTAATTCCGCACAAGATGCAGAATTAAAATCCTATCGAGCTAAAGGTCTTGAAGTAAAAGAAAAGAACCCAGGCACTGCCGCCGCATTAGGTATTTTGCCTGGTGGTGGTTCATTTTATACCCGTAATTATGGTTTAGGTGTCGTGAATCTGCTGTTATGGCCAATCTCGGTCTGTTGGGATCCGGTAAGTGGTCATGATGGTGCAGAAAGCATCAACTACTACGCAACCAAAGCAGATGTAAGCAAAAAAATGAACAAAGAAATGGCGGCGCTGGATACACAGTTACAAACTAAAACCATTTCTGCTGATGAATACGTACTCAAAAAAGCGCAAATCGAACGTAAATATTCTGCGGACCTTTAATCGTAATAATGGTGCAGCTATTTCTGCTGCGCCATTAAACAACCTAATTGCGATCTACACATACTCCATGGACAATAAGCTCAACTAAGGAGCCTTATTATGTTCAGTAAACTATTCAAATCGCTGTTTTCCGGTTCATCAAAACCCGCCCCGCAAGCTGAACCAGTCGAATATAAAGGCTATATGATCTATGCCGAACCGATCGATGAAGGTC
This sequence comes from Tolumonas sp., assembly GCA_028683735.1. Taxonomy (GTDB): domain Bacteria; phylum Pseudomonadota; class Gammaproteobacteria; order Enterobacterales; family Aeromonadaceae; genus Tolumonas. Next base: position 3,853 of record JAQUHG010000042.1, read on the forward strand.
AATACCGTTTAGCCGGACGGATCTGCAAAGAGATCAACGGTGAATTAAAAACGCATGTGTTTATCCGCTCTGATTTATTCCCGAATAAAGAAGATGCAGTGCAATGGATGGTGCGTAAAGCCGAGATCTTTATCGATCAAAGTGGCGATAGCATGTTTCAGTAAATACAAACTGGCAGATAACGATATCTGCCGTTTCATTTCTCATTTCCCGTCATATGTTGTGATAATTCGGGCAATTAAGTCTGACTTCACAAACAACAATCTCATTTTCATATAGTCTTTATAAAGATAGATCTATTTAAGAAGTAAGTACCTGTCGAGAAGGACTCTTGCATGAAGATCAGAACAAAGATCCTGTTATTAGCCATTTTGCCTTTGGTGTTTGTCATTTTTGCTATCAACGCTACCGTCTATTTATTAAATCAATCTCAAATCGCGACGCAACAAAATGAGTTGCGCACCAAATTAATGGAAGATAAAAAATCCGAACTCAGCACATATCTGCAAATAGCACAGACATCCATCGCTGATTTATATGCACAACCAGACAATCCAGAAATTCGCGAGCAAGTGAAGAAAATCCTGCGTCAGTTACGTTACGGTAAAGATGGTTATTTCTTCGTTTATAACTATGACGGTGTGAATCAGGTATTAGGCCCGAAACCAGAAATCGAAGGCAAAAATTTGTTTAATGCCAAAGATGCCGGCGGTAAGTTTTTCATTCAAAGCATCATCAACGCAGCCCGCAGTGGCGATGGTTACGCTGAATATTTGTGGAATAAACCCTCAATTGGTAAGGATGTATCCAAGCTTTCTTACACACTGGCATTAGATAAATATCAATGGGTGCTCGGCACCGGATTTTACATTGACGATATAGAGAATACTCTGGCTGAACAACGTCTAAAACAGGAAGCAGATACACGCAGCAGCATGGCACGCGTCTCGTTGATTTCATTAATTATTATGGCATTGACGTTAATAATAACTTCTGTCATCGGTAATAAAATAAGCTCTCCTTTACGTCATGTCGTAGCTGCACTGAATGATATTGCCAATGGTGAAGGTGATTTAACACAACGACTGCAAATAGAAAGTCAGGATGAAGTCGGTGATGTCAGTAAAGCCTTTAACCATTTTGTGGAACGCATTCAGGAGCTGGTCGCGCAAGTCGGTAATGTCAGCCAGCGGATCTTCAGTGAAACTGAATCGCTGACGCGCATTTCTGGGCAATACACGCGTCAGATGCTGGAACACAGTAAAGAAACGGAACAAGTGGCCAGTGCGGTAAACGAGATGAGTGCCACGGCACAATCGGTTGCCAGCAGTGCCTCAAATGCCGCCAATGCAACCAGTGAAGCCGCACAAAATTCGGAAGAAGCCAGCAATGTAGTCAATACCGCCATTCATAGCATTAACAGCTTGGTGGAAGAGGTCGATTCAGCCTCATCGGTGATCACCATGCTGGCCCAAGAAACCGCCAAAATTGGCTCGGTGGTCGATGTGATCCGAGGTATAGCCGAACAGACCAACCTGCTAGCACTCAATGCAGCCATTGAAGCGGCGCGCGCTGGTGATCAAGGTCGTGGTTTTGCTGTCGTCGCCGATGAAGTGCGCGCATTAGCCGGCAGAACGCAACAAAGCACCCAGCAAATTAACAGCATGCTGCAAACCCTGCATCAAGGTGTGCGTCAGGCGGTCGATGCGATGGATAGCAGCCAACAGCACAGTCAGGAAACGGTTGCGGAAACGGCACGTATCGAGCAATCACTCGGCACCGTCAATCATGCCGTGACGATGATTAATGATATGAATCTGCAGATCGCGACCGCAGCGGAAGAACAACATGCTGTGACGGAAGAAATCAGCCGGAACCTGGAGAATATCCAGCATATCGTGCAGGAGCTTTCCAGCGCCGCTGTGAAATCCGAGCGGGCCACTGAAGAAATGGCTTCGTCCGGTAAAGCACTGCAGGATCTGGTCAAACAATTTCGTTACTAAGTAAAACCGCTTTGTTACGGATCAGGCAGCCCAGAAGCTGCCTGATGTTTTATGTGGTTACATCTGCAGATATCAGCGGCTGTTTGCGTTTCGGCCGGAACAATAATTCCAGCAACAATGATGCAAATACTACCGCCACCCCAATCCATTGCTGGCAACTTAATGCCTCATGCATCAAAAAACTACCCGCCAGCACGGCGGTCATCGGGTTTAATAACGTCAGCAAACCTAAGCGGTTTAACGGTAGATGCGCCATACCCCACAGCCATAACACATAAGCTAACGCTGAATTCAGCACGATCAACCATAACAAACCAAACCAGTCATCCCCGGCTGGCATCGGCATTGCACCATCTTGCCAATACGCCAGTGGCAGGATCATCAGACCCCCCAACAGCAATTGCCAACCGGTGAAGCTGATCAATTCCCCCTGCCAGGGCCGTTGTTGCAGCAACAAACTACACAGCCCAATTAACAGCACGGATAATAGTGATGCTGTTACCCCGAGCCAATCTAAACTGGCACCCGGCCCCAGCAACAGCACGACACCACCCAGCCCCAGCAAAGAACAACATAACGATTGTCGCGTCGGCACTTTACGTAAAAACAGCCATTGCAGCCCTAACAACAATAGCGGCAACGTTGCTGATAACGTACCGGCCACTGACCCCGGTAAATGCAACGCCGCGACAAACAATAAGGGGAAAAAGGCACCGATATACAAAAAACTAATCAGTAATAAATAAGGCACTTGCCGCCATGGTACTCGCGCGGGGCGAATAGCCAGCAACAACAACCCCGGCGGAATAGCGCGCATCACCGACAGCCACAATGCGGGCCAATCCGACAGATATTTACCAGTGATCAGATAGGTTGTTCCCCAGAGTATTGGGGTTAAAGCCACAAGAAATGGAGGCATATATCTTTTAATTAAGAATCTTTACATGAAGATATTTTTATTTGTTTTTGCACCTCTCGTCAACTATATTTATGCCGTCAACTATCTTCACATGAAGATAAAAAGGAGGGAGATCATGCAAACGGATCATGTCGATCGCATTCTGCAACAATGGCAACACGAACGCCCGGAACTCGACCCGCTGGCGATGAGTATTTTTGGCCGCCTCTGGCGTTTAAACGCGATTGCCAGCAAAGCGGTGGAGCAAGTTCATCTGCAATTTGGCCTGACCCAACCGGAATTCGATGTGCTGGCGACACTCCGCCGCAGTGGTGAACCCTACACCTTAAGCCCGACCGCACTGTATACCTCGCTGATGCTCTCCTCCGGCGCGATGACCAACCGATTAGATAAACTGGAAGCGCGCGGGTTGATTTATCGTGAACCGTCACCGGAAGATCGCCGCAGCATGCTGGTCGCGCTGAGCAAGGCTGGTCTGGCGCTGATCAATGAAACCATGACGGCGCATGTGGCCAATGAACAACGGTTACTGCATTCGCTGGATCACACGCAACAGCAAGAACTTGCTGCTCTGCTGCGTACGTTATTGCTGGCGATTGGCCACGACCAGACAAACCCCATGCAGCCGGAATAACAGAACCGTGGTTTTTATGGTTTTTAGTTTATTTAATTAGCCAATTCAGTTTTACGATTGCCTGCGAAGAGAGTCACGGAATGCAGGCCATCAGCCCCTATAATGGCCGCCCGACTTAAGAGATTAACGTTAACAATGCGGCCGCAACCCTTGCTGATGCCTTCTGCGACAGGCATGACCTTTAAGAATCGTCTGTTTTTACTGCTGTTGCTGGTCATTGGCCTGCAACTGTTGGTGATTGGTATTTACGTACATCACCGTATCGCCGATATTCTTGATCGCGAGATCGGTAATCGTGCGTTAGTGCAGGCGCGTCAGATCGCCACTAACCCCATGATCATACAATCGATGGTGCAGCGTGATTACGACAAGATCCGCACCTATATCGACACACTGCAACACTCCTATTCAGACGCCAGCTATATCGTCATTGGCGATCCAAAAGAGATCCGTATTACCCACCCCAATCATGATCAAATTGGCTATCACATGATCGGCGGCGATAATTCGCCGGCACTACTGCACAAACAGTCGTTTATCTCCACCGGGAGAGGTTCTTATGGGTTTGCTATTCGTGGTAAAGCGCCGATATTGGATGATAAAGGTGAGGTGATCGGCATTGTTTCTGTCGGTTATCTGCTCAACAGTATCGCGTCGTGGCGCAGCCTGTATCTGCAACCGATTATCGCCATGCTGACGATGATGCTACTCAGTTCCATCCTGGCGGCATATTTCTTTTCCAACCATATCAAACGACAAATGCTCAATATGGAACCGGAAGAGATCGCGCTGTCGCTGCGTATGGAGTCGGCCATATTGCAGTCGGTGTATGAAGGCGTGATTGCCGTCAACAGCGTGGGCTTGATCTATTCCATCAATCAAAATGCGCGGCAAATTTTAGGGCTACTGCCAGCCACCAAATTATTAGAAGGCACTTCGATTTGTGACATCGTGACGCCTTGTCAATTTTTTATTCCTGATGTTAATCAACAGACTGCAGTAAAAGATGAGATCTTATCGCTGAACGGCGATTACGTGATTGCCAGTCGGGTGCCCTGCCAGTTAGACGGTAAAGCTTTCGGTTGGGTGGTTAGTTTCCGCCGTAAAGATGATATCAACACGCTGTCACATCAGTTATCACAGGTGCAACAGCACGCCGAAAGCCTGCGCGTGATGCGGCATGAATATGCCAATAAACTCTCAACCATTGGCGGTTTAATTCAGCTTGGTGCCTATGATGACGCACTGAAAACCATCCGCCAGGAATCCAACCAGCAACAGCAGCTGGTCGATTTCTTCATCAGCACATTTAATAACAATCAGGTCGCCGGGCTGTTACTCAGTAAATACATTCGCGCTCAGGAACTTGGCCTAGTGCTGGAATTTGACCCGACTTGCCGACTGAGCAAACCACTGCCCGATGCCCTCACTGCCGACGATCTGACCACGATTTTAGGCAATTTGCTGGATAACGCATTTGAATCGACGCTGAAAAACCCAACCAGCTCAAAACAAATCTCTTTGTTGATCAGTGACCAAACCAATGAACTGGTAATAGAAGTCGCCGATAACGGCACTGGTATTGCTCCGCATATCGTCGACAACATTTTTGAGCGTGGCGTGACGACCAAAGAGGAAGGCGGCCACGGTTACGGCATGTATTTAATTCAGCGTTACGTCAGTCACGCGGGCGGACACATTATTTTGGATGACGCTGACCCAATGGGCGCCATCATCTCGTTATTTATTCCTTTACAAGGTCAGGCTTATGAATAAATTCGACGTTTTAATCGTAGAAGATGAACTGCGTATCGCCGAATTGCATGCGCAATTCATCCGTCAGCATGCTCGGTTTAATCCGGTCGGTATTGCCAGCTCGCAAGCTGAGACTCGCCGGATGATCCGGGTGCTGAAACCCGATCTGATCTTGCTGGATAATTTTATGCCCGATGGCTTAGGTATCGATCTGATGCGTGAAATGCTGTCGGATAAAAATGCCCCGGATGTCATTTTCATCACCGCCGCCAGTGATATTGAAACCGTGCGTGAAGCCGTGCGCTGCGGCACCTTCGATTATTTGCTCAAACCGATAGGCTACGACCGTCTGCAAGACACATTACAACGCTATTTACGTTACCGTAGTTCGATCAATGCCGGTGATAACGTCAATCAACGTCATGTCGATGAAATGTTTAATCTGCAGGCCCGCGAGATGACGTACCGGAATTTACCGAAAGGCATCGATGAACTGACGCTGGATAAGGTGAAAGAGGCGTTTATATCCGCTGAGGTTTTCCACACTGCGGAATCACTGGGCGAACTCATCGGCATCAGTAAAACCACTGCGCGTCGTTATCTGGAACACTGCGCGGCATTATCGTTTGTGTATGCGGAAGTGATGCATGGCAAGGTTGGACGTCCGGAACGGATATATCGCCGGCACGGCTAAAAAACAGGGGGAATACCATCATGGATTCCCCTTTTTATATCCATCAGTTTTATATCGAGTAGGAAATTGAATTAACTAAACACCTGTTCACTGGCGATTTGATTGCATAACTTGCCAATCTTCTGAATTTCCACCTCGATAATATCGCCTTCTTTTAGGAATAATGGCGGTGTACGTTTTTTACCCACACCACCCGGCGAGCCAGTGATAATAACATCGCCCGCAGAGAGCGTAGCAAAGGTGCTGATATATTCGATTAATTCCGGAATCGAGTGCACCATATTACCGGTGTTGTCATTTTGCACCATTTGCCCATTCAGATAAGTGCGAATATCCAATTCATGTGGATTGGTGATTTCATCGGTTGTCACCATCCAAGGGCCAAACGCACCGGTTTCCTGCCAATTTTTACCGGCGGTAAACCAGCTGTGCTGCCAATCGCGCACCGAGCCATCCATATAACAGCTGTAACCGGCGACATGCTGTAATGCATCTGCGCGTTTAATATGTTTACCGGTTTTGCCAATAATAACGGCTAACTCACCCTCATAATCAAATTCATCACTGATTTGCGGTTTTAATACCCGGCAATCATGACCCGTTTGTGACTCTGGGAAACGGACAAATAAGGTTGGCGCATTATTAGTTTCGGAGAATTCCTGCCGTTTCGCTAAATAATTCATGCCCACACACAGTATTTTACCGGGTGATTCAATGATCGGTAAAAATTTAACCGCATCGGGTAAATAATCAATTTGTGCATCGGTGTATTGGTTTATTAACGATAAAGCATCCGCTGCTAACAGTGCTTTAATATCCTTATATTTATCGCCTAATCGTAAACCTAAATCGACAATGCCATCATTTTTATAAATACCATAACTTTTTGAGCCATCCGCTCTGATAAAACTGAGTAACTTCATAATAATGTCTCATCAATAGTTAATTATTAGCATCCGCCAGTATTAAAAATACCCGGTTGAAAACCAACCGGGCAAAAATGACGATCTGTCAGCTAATACCATTAAAATGTGAAGAAATGCGATAACACCACCAAGGCCAGCGTCACGTTGATCGCACCGCCGATACGCGTGGCGATCTGGGCAAAAGGCATCAGCACCATACGGTTTGCTGCAGTTAAAATTGCCACGTCACCCGTGCCACCCTGACCGCTCTGGCAACAAGAAACCACCGCCACATCAATCGGGTGCATACCCATTTTCTTACCGACAAAGAAACCGGTAGTCACCAAGCTTAATACCGTAGCGATGATCACGATCAGGTTAGGAATAGTGAACGCGGCCATCAATGACTGCCAAGGGGTAATGGCGACACCAACCATGAACAGAATTGGGTAAGTTACTGATGTTTGGAAGAATTTATACACCACATTTGCATTACTGGTCATTTGTGGTGACACGGCTTGTGTCAGTTTCACTAATACGGCAGCGAACAACATACCGACCGGCGCAGGCAATCCAACTAAACGTTGACCCAGAATACCCACCATATACAGCAACAACGCCATCATCGCGGCAGAGGCCAGACCGGTGACATCAATCGCCCCTTTCAACGGATTATGATTGGTTGAGCTGCTGATCTCTTCTTCCATACCAGGCATCAAACGGCCTTCACCAGTCAGATGCGGTTTACGTTTGCCCAAATGATTCAAAATACCCGCTGTCAGAATGGCGGTCAGACTACCTAACATCACCATCGGAATAATACGAGCAAAAGCCACACCTTGTTCGATATGCATGATTTCCGAGAAACCGATCGACAGCGGAATAGCACCCTCACCCACGCCACCGGCCATGATTGGTAACACAATGAAAAACAAGGTATTAAAAGAGCCTAACCCCAACAAAGTGCCAACGGTCGTACCCACAATGGCACCCACAATTTCACCGCATAGCATCGGAATGAAGATACGCAAAAAACCTTGCATAATGGTTTTGCGATCCATACTGAAAATACTGCCAACAATAATGCAGCTGATATACAAATACAGAATACCCGTTGCTTTATAAAATACCTTCGTCGAATCAATAATTGATGTAGGTAGCAGATGATAATAAACCATCGCAGAAGGAATAAAGGTGGCACAAATAGCGGCAGCACCGATTTTTCCTAATATTGGTAAACGTTTACCGATTTCACCGCAAACAAAACCAAAGAACCCCAACACTACCACCATAGTCGTGATCTGACTTGGTAATTCCCCTGTCATACATAATGCTGCAATTAATGCCGCGGCCATGATGAATAACGGCATCGGAATAATGCCCACTTTAATTTCAAATATTTTCCACCAGCCATGCGGCCAGAATTTTTCGCTAGTTGCAGTGCTGAGTGACAATTCACTCGCATCGGCAACACTTGCTTGTTCTTTTCCCATTGTAACGTCTCCTATTAAACAAATAACACGGTGTTCCCTCGAATACATTGCTGACAGCAAATGAAAACCAGATGTCTGCAAACTCGGGCATTTTTTGTTGGATTTGCGATAATGAGAAATTAACGGGAAAAATCATTATTAACTTTGATCAACAGCTGATTAGGTCAGCGTTTTAATGTGTTTAATTATCTTATCTGGTTTTATATCTAACGTATGTTGCACTCGATAAATAAAAAATAAAAACACCAACAAAAACAAAACGTTAAATATTTTAAATCATAAAAATTATTACCAATATTTAAACCTCACCGCAGGTTGCGCGCGATCAAAAAATAAAGACAGCAAATATCATTTCATATAAAACAGAATTTATCGCAACCTGTATTGGTATGAACGAAGAATATATTTTCTGTTGCGTGTTAAAAACGGAAATAATGCGCTGGCAACAGATCGCTGATTTCCTGCAACAAAATAACTTAAACATCGATACCGATATTGAACAGTTTATTGTCGCGTTTGATGAACAACAGAATCTGGTGGCCTGCGGTGGTATCGCCGGGCGGGTGCTGAAATGTATCGCCATTGAACCGCATCTGCGCGGCCAGGGGTTAGCACTGCGCTTGTTAACCACGCTGCTGAATCAGGCTTTTAGCCTGCATCGTTATGAGTTGTTCATCTACACCAAACCTGAAAATGAAGCGATGTTTACCGAATGTGGTTTTCATCTGCTGGCAACGGTCAAAGGGCAGATTATTCTGCTGGAAAACAGTGCCACCCGGCTGAAACGTTATTGCCAGCGCCTGGCACAACAACGACAGGACGGTCAGCATATTGGCGGCATCGTTATGAATGCCAACCCGTTCACGTTAGGCCATCGTTATTTAGTGCAACAAGCCTGTAAAGAGTGCGATTGGGTTCATTTGTTTGTGGTGCAGGAAAACGCCTCGGAATTTCCTTATGAAGATCGTCTCGATCTGATCAAAGCCGGTGTGGCTGATTTGAGAAATCTCACCATTCATCCGGGCTCTGATTATCTGATCTCTCGCGCCACCTTCCCCAGTTACTTTTTGAAAAGTCAGAAGATCATTAATCACTGCCATATGGCGCTCGATCTCCAGCTGTTCCGCCACGATATTGCCCCCGCTTTAGGCATCAATCGCCGTTATGTCGGCACCGAGCCGATGTGTGAAGTGACTGCACAATATAACCGCGAAATGGCGTATTGGCTGACCACTGCGGAAGTGCGCGCACCGCAAATTGAACTGCATGAAATAGAGCGCCGCCAGCAGGCCGCACAGCCGATCTCCGCCTGCCGCGTACGTGATCTGTTAGCGAAAAAAGGACCGGAAGCCGTTAAAGCTCTGGTACCGGAAAGCACCTACCGTTATCTGCGGCAACGCCATTTGTGGCAACACAATGCGCTGTCACAACCACTGGTAAGCAGCTTGGCCGGGTAACGTATTTTTCACGGTGTTGCTCTGCTTTGAGCAGCCAAACCGTCAACAACAAAGGTCAAACAAATGAAGATAATACAGCAATCGCATGCCGGTACGTTGGAGTCCGGCGATGTATTGATCCGCATTCAGCCTATCGATTCGCATCAGGTCGAAATCGAGCTGGAGAGTGTGGTGGAAAAACAGTTCGGTGACGCCATTCGCCGCCTGATCCATGACACGCTGCATAAACTCAGCATTGAGGGGGTGCGCGTGATTGTCGAAGACAAAGGCGCGCTTGATTGTGTGATCCGCGCCCGCGTGCAGGCTGCGTTGATCCGCGCTACCGGCACGCAGTTGTTAGATCTGAACTGGGGGGCGCTATGAGTAAATTACGCCGCAGCATGCTGTTCGTGCCCGGAGCCAATGCCGCCATGCTCAGTAATAGTTTCATCTACAGCCCCGATGCGTTGATGTTCGATCTGGAAGATTCAGTCGCCATCACCGAGAAGGATACCGCTCGTCTGCTGGTGTTCCATGCGCTGCAAATGCCGCTGTATAAAAATGTCGAGAAGGTCGTGCGCGTCAACCCGATTGATTCGCCTTACGGCAAACTCGATGTCGAAGCGATGGTGCGCGCCGGCGTGGATGTTATCCGTTTACCCAAAACTGATTCAGCGGAAGATATTCTGGAGATGGAACGCCACATTTTGCAGGTGGAACGCAAATGTGGTCGCGCCGAAGGCAGCACCCGCATGATGGCAGCGATTGAAAGTGCACAAGGTGTTATCAATGCCCCGGAAATCGCCAAATCATCGCCACGCTTGATTGGCATTGCACTGGGTGCGGAAGATTACGTGCGTGATATCCGCACCGAACGTTCCCCTGACGGTATCGAACTGATGTTTGCCCGCTGCTCGATCTTGCAAGCGGCGCGCGCCGCTGGCATTGCGGCATTCGACACCGTCTATTCCAATGCCAATAACGAAGAGGGCTTTATTCACGAAGCCGAACACATCAAACAACTCGGTTTTGATGGCAAATCGCTGATCAACCCACGCCAGATTGAGCTGCTGCATAACGTCTTCGCGCCAACACGTAAAGAGGTCGGCAATGCCCGATTGATCATTGAAGCGGCAGAAAACGCCTCCCGTCAGGGGCTCGGGGTCGTGTCACTAAACGGCAAGATGATCGATGCCCCGATCATTGAACGCGCCCGTTGGGTTCTCCAGCGTGCAGAAGCTTCCGGCATCAGACAATGAGGTTTGCCATGACTACCAATGTATTAGCGCGCCCAATTCCGGCCGCGATTTCCGCTTTAGTACCCCATATTCCGCTGTTTTCTAAACACGAAAACAAGACCGAAACCGGGGCGGAAAAACAAAATAAATTACACACCTCGCTGGAAGATGCGATCCGCAACAGTGGCTTAACCGATGGCATGACCATCTCTTTCCACCATGCCTTTCGTGACGGCGATAAAACCGTCAATTTGGTAATGGATAAACTGGCTGAGCTGGGTTTCAAAGATCTGATTTTAGCCGCCAGTTCACTGACCAACTGCCATGCGCCGCTGCTGGAACATATTCGCAATGGCGTGGTGCGTAAGATCTACACCTCCGGCCTGCGCGGAAAATTGGCCGAAGCGATCTCCAATGGCTTGATGGAGGAACCGGTGCATATCCACTCGCACGGTGGCCGTGTGCATCTGATCCAATCCGGTGAACTGAATATCGATGTCGCCTTTTTAGGTG
>JAQUHG010000299.1 GCA_028683735.1 Tolumonas sp.
CCACAGGCGATTGAATACCTGAAAGGGCGTGGTTTAACGGGCGAGATCGTTAAACAATTTGCGATTGGGTATGCGCCAGGCGGCTGGGATGGTTTACGCCAGACGCTGGTTCGTTCCGCAGCCAGCGAAGCACAACTGGTTGAACTGGGCATGTTGATCGGGCGTGATGGTGGCGGCAGTTATGATCGCTTCCGTGATCGGATCATGTTTCCGATCCGCGATCGTCGTGGTCGGGTTATCGGTTTTGGTGGCCGCGTTTTGGGTGATGGCACGCCCAAATATCTCAACTCACCGGAAACGCCGATTTTTCATAAAGGTAAAGAGCTGTTTGGCCTGTATCAGGTCAAAGAACGGCATCGCAATCCGGCCCGCATCCTGATCGTCGAAGGTTATATGGATGTGGTGGCACTGGCCCAATTCGGTGTTGACTACGCGGTGGCCTCGCTGGGCACCTCGACGACCTCAGATCATATGCATCTGTTATTCCGCACCACTTCTGAAGTGGTGTGTTGTTACGATGGCGATAATGCCGGTCGTGAAGCAGCCTGGCGCGCACTGGAAAATGCCCTGCCCAGCTTACAGGATGGTAAAGATCTGCGTTTCGTGTTTCTGCCACAAGAACATGATCCAGACAGCTTTATCCGCGAATTTGGTCAGGCGGTTTTTGAACAAAAACTGGATAATGCCCAATCGTATGCCGACTTTTTGTTTGAACGTCTGACACGAGATTTGAATTTAAGTGGTGAAGCCGGACAAAATGAACTGGCCAATAAAGCGATTGCCCTGATCCGTCGTGTACCAGAAGGGTTTAACCGCGAAAGTCTGCTGACCAAGCTCTCCGCGCAATTGCGCTGGGGGGAAAATGAAAAGCGTCTGCGTGAGATATTCCGCCGTCAGGAACAAGAAGCGCAACAGACTGCCACCGCAGCAAAACCCGGTGGTAAAATCAAATTGACGCTGATCCGACGGGCAATTGCGTTGATCGTGCAACATCCAGCCGTCGCGGCATTACTCCCCCCGCTGCCGGATGTGCTAAAATCATTAAAAGAACCCGGTATTGAGGTGTTGCTCACGCTGTTAGCGCAGTTGCACAACAACCCAATGTCGACCGGTCAGTTGCTGGAACTGTGGCGTGATACCAAAGAAGGACGCGCCTTAGCACAACTGGCGATGCTGGATGAACTCACCGCCGGTGACAACATTCAGCAAGAACTGGAGGATGTCTGCGATCGTTTGCTCGATCTGTATCTGCAGCAACGGCTAGACAGCTTATTAAATCAGCACCAGCTGAATCTTGAAGAAAAACAAGAACTACAGTTTTTATTAACTGAATACAAACGATCCACGAAATAACCGGTCGTCAGCTTGAATTTCAGGCACAGCGGCACTATATGATTAACACATGCCCGGTTACGGGAATATAGCTACTTGATGCAAGAACAGCACTGAACAAACTACTACCCTGTTATACAAAATATAACGGGGCGGATTTTTACTTTGTCGTTAACGTGCAAAACGGCCGTCGTTTCTTTATAATCGGCGGATTTTACGCCACCGAGCGATAAATCAGCCTTAGGAAGTACCAACCGGATGAGTTCTATGGAGCAAACCCCTCAGTCGCAACTAAAACTCCTCGTTGCCAAAGGTAAAGAGCAGGGCTATCTGACTTACGCAGAAGTTAACGATCATCTTCCACAAGATATCGTTGATTCCGATCAGATAGAAGACATTATTCAGATGATCAATGACATGGGTATCCAGGTCGTTGAAAACGTACCTGATGCCGATGATCTGTTGCTGACCGAAAACAATGCCGCCGACGAAGATGCAGCAGAAGCTGCAGCGCAAGTTCTGGCATCTGTTGAGTCTGAAATTGGTCGTACTACTGACCCTGTGCGTATGTATATGCGCGAAATGGGTACGGTTGAACTATTGACTCGTGAAGGCGAAATTGACATCGCTAAACGAATTGAAGACGGTATCAATCAGGTACAAAGTTCCGTAGCCGAATATCCGGAAGCGATCACTTACCTGCTGGATCAGTTTGATCGTTTTGAAGCCGGTCATATCCGTCTGGGCGACATCATTTCCGGTTTCGTCAGTGAAGATGACGATTTACCGCCAACAGCAACCAACATCGGTTCTGCGTTAGATGAAGAAACGCTGAAAGAAGACGATACCGATGATGATGACGAAGATGAAGACGGCGATGATGATGCGGAAGAAGATACTGGTCCGGATCCTGAAGTCGCTCGTGAGAAATTCTCCGCGCTGCGTACTCAATACGAAAAAACGCGTGACGCCATCAAAGACAATGGTCGTGACAGCGATTTAGCCAAAGTACAGATCCTTGAATTAGCGAACGTATTCAAAGAATTCCGTCTGGTTCCGAAGCAGTTTGACCGGTTGGTTAACAGCATGCGTGACATGATGGAACGCGTGCGCGTACAAGAACGTTTGATCCTGCGTTATTGCGTTGAATACGCAAAAATGCCAAAGAAAAACTTTGTTTCTGCTTTCACCAACAACGAATCCAGCAATGGCTGGTTTGAATTTGCGAAAAGCAGCGGTAAAGCCTGGTCTGCCGGCCTGGAAAAAATGGATGAAGAAGTACAACGCTCCATCCAGAAATTGCAGCAGGTAGAGCACGAAACCGGTCTGTCGATTGCTCAGATCAAAGATATCAACCGTCGTATGAGTATCGGTGAAGCAAAAGCGCGCCGGGCGAAAAAAGAGATGGTTGAAGCGAACTTGCGTCTGGTAATTTCTATCGCGAAGAAATACACCAACCGTGGTCTGCAATTCCTTGATTTGATTCAAGAAGGTAACATTGGTCTGATGAAAGCGGTCGATAAATTCGAATATCGCCGTGGTTACAAATTCTCGACCTATGCTACTTGGTGGATCCGTCAGGCAATCACGCGTTCTATCGCTGACCAAGCTCGTACCATCCGTATTCCGGTACACATGATCGAAACGATCAATAAGCTGAACCGTATCTCTCGTCAGATGCTGCAGGAAATGGGTCGTGAACCAAATCCTGAAGAGCTGGCAGAGCGTATGGGCATGCCGGAAGACAAGATCCGTAAAGTGCTGAAGATCGCGAAAGAGCCTATCTCCATGGAAACCCCGATCGGTGACGATGAAGATTCGCACTTAGGTGATTTCATTGAAGACACGACACTGGCACTGCCAGCGGATTCTGCCACTTCAGAAAGCCTGAAAGCAGCTACCCGTGACGTATTGTCTGGTCTGACTGCACGTGAAGCGAAAGTGCTGCGTATGCGTTTTGGTATCGATATGAACACTGACCATACTTTGGAAGAAGTAGGTAAGCAGTTCGACGTTACTCGTGAACGTATTCGTCAGATCGAAGCCAAAGCATTACGCAAACTGCGTCATCCAAGCCGCTCAGAAGTTCTGCGTAGCTTCCTGGATGAATAGTTAAGATCACAGGTTGGCGTTTTTATGAGCGCCTAACCTGTTGATAACTAGACACTCGGTGTATCACTTCGTATAATGCCACCAATTCAGGCCCCTTAGCTCAGTGGTTAGAGCAGACGACTCATAATCGTTTGGTCCCCCGTTCAAGCCGGGGAGGGGCCACCAAATATATCAAGGACTTACAGCAGATTGTTGTAAGTCCTTTTT
>JAQUHG010000043.1 GCA_028683735.1 Tolumonas sp.
CACCACCAGCACTGACTGAAGGTACTTCTCAGTTTGGCCCAATGAGCCGTACAATGAAAGAAGGCGAAATTGAAGCTTTCGAAAAACATTACGGTTATAAACCTACTGCTGTGCCAGTAGCGATCGACGCCTTAGCTGTATTTGCACACAAAGATAACCCAATCAAAGGGTTAACTATGCTGCAGTTGGACGAAACTTTCTCCAGCACCATGAAATGTGGTGGCACTCAGACTACCACTAAGTGGAGTGATCTGGGTCTGACCGGAGAATGGGCAAGCAAAGATATTCAATTGTTTGGTCGTAACTCAGTATCTGGTACTTACGGTTACTTCAAAGAACATGCGCTGTGTAAAGGTGACTTCAAAAACACCGTTAACGAACAGCCAGGTTCTGCTTCTGTAGTTCAGTCTGTAGCCGCATCGCTGAATGCTCTGGGTTACTCAGGCATTGGTTACAAAACTTCAGGTGTGAAAGCAGTTCCGTTGTCTAAAGATGGTGGCAAAACCTTCATCGAAGCAACTGAAGAAAATGCAATTTCAGGCGCATATCCACTGTCTCGTTACTTGTTTATCTACGTGAACAAAGCACCTAACAAGCCACTGGATCCAATGCAGAAAGAGTTCCTGAAAATGGTTCTGTCTAAAACTGGCCAGAACATTGTAGAGAAAGATGGTTACATCCCTCTGCCTGCGAAAATTGTTGCCAAGCAACTGGAAGTGTTAAGCAAATAATATTGCTTAAACATCAGCGGAGCTTTCATAGCTCCGCTTTTTTATTTGTCTTTTCTAATGATTATTCCGCCTTCTCGATATCTCCTCACTCCGGCATAATAAGCGCCTTATAGAGGATGTCGCATGTCACAAGCAGAACAAGATATTTACTGGATGCACTACGCAATGCAACTGGCTGAGCGTGCAGAACAGGCAGGGGAAGTGCCTGTTGGAGCTGTGTTGGTGTTAGATAATAAGGTGATAGGCGAGGGCTGGAATTTATCCATCAGTCGGCATGATCCTTGTGCACATGCGGAAATCATGGCGATCCGGCAGGCTGGCGAATTGATCGGGAATTATCGGCTGCTTGGCGCTACGTTATATGTCACGTTAGAGCCTTGCGTGATGTGCGCCGGTGCGATGATCCACAGCCGTATCGCGCGAGTCGTGTATGGTGCCAGCGATCTGAAAACCGGTGCTGCTGGCTCGGTTTTTGATATTTTGAGCGATCCCCGACATAACCATAGGGTCGGCATTACTGGCGGAATAGCGGCAGACACATGCAGCCAACAGCTAAGTGATTTTTTTCGCCGCCGTCGGGCTGAGAAAAAAGCGGAAAAACAACGGGAAAAAGATAAACAGCAATTCGAACAATAGTAAGAAACCGTGCGACGCTCACCGGCACTGTAATGATCCGTTATTCTTCAGAACCAATAACAGTAGCCGGATTTTGTCTTGTTTTTCTGGCGGTTAAGCATTTATCACTGCAGCAAGCGAACAGGTAGTGTACTTCCCATACATTTGCCTGAGATTAATTCACTACTTCTAACACCAGTTCCCAGAGCATGGCTTTCATGTATTTTTGCTCACGTTCCAGATTCTGCATCAGTAGTTTATTGTTTTCACACCAGCGATTAGGAAGGATCAGTGTCATGGTATCGCCAATGACACGAATACCAATATGTGGCAGAAGTTCATCCATCCGGCGATGATTTAACGCCACGGCGATACGTAATATACGAATACAACGCCAGATAGCCTGATCATCATAGTTAGGGATTGGGCTGAACTCATAAGCCTTGATGGCTTTACGATGGAAACGCACCAGCGAGGCCAGTGCTTGTTGCTCTTCTTGGTTAAAACCTGGTAGATCAGAGTTTTGTAGAATATAAGAAGAATGACGCTGGATGGCAGAAAAGTTAATTACCAGCCCGACTTCATGCAGTGCAGCCGCCCAGCTGATCAGTGGGCGCATTTGTTCGTATGAGAGCTGCCAGTCAACGCAGACGGCATCGAACAGCGCTAAGGTTGTTTTTTTAACCCGATGAGCTTGCGGAATATCAATGTGATACATATCCGCCAGCCCTTTAGCGGTTTGTTCACGGGTGTCATGCTGTTCTTGGCGCGAAGCAAATTCATACAAGATCCCTTCACGTAATGCACCGTCAGAATAATCCATGTGTTCAATTCCCAACCCTTGGAACAAGGCGATCAAAATCGATACGCCGGCTGCAATCACTGGGCGTCGATCGTCAGTCAGCTCAGGTAAACTCAGTTCTGCGATATATTTTTGCTGAACCATCTGTTGTTTCAGATGTTCCAGCCCGGCCAGTGTGATTTGGCCATCGCCACCGGCTGCCAGTAGCAACTCTTTCACCGTTTTGATGGTACCGGAGCTGCCTAAACATTGGCGCCAGCCCAACGTGGTAAATTGAGTCAGGATCGGTTCCAGCTGGTGCATTGCTTCAAAGATAGCGGCATTGAAGTTTTTTTCTGACAATTTCCCATTACTGAAAAATTGCTTGGTAAAAGTAACACAGCCCATTTTGCGGCTGGTCAGTGCCATCGGCAGATATTTTTCACCGATGATCAGTTCGGTACTACCACCACCAATATCAATCACCAGCATACGGCCTTGCGTATGTTGTGTATGCGAAACTCCCTGATAAATCAGACGAGCCTCTTCCAAACCGGAAATGATTTCGATGGGATGACCGAGCAATAATTTGGCGCGCTCAATGAAGTGCTGCGCGTTATGAGCCACGCGCAGGGTATAGGTGCCGGTGATACGAATAGCATCCGGATGGATGCTTTGCATACGCTCAGCAAACAGCGCCAGACAATTGAGCCCGCGCTGCATGGCTTCTTCCGACAGATTTTTGAATTCGTCCATGCCTTCAGCCAGACGAACCCGTTCCTTTAACCGATCGACAACTTGTAAGCGACCATCAACCACACGGGCAACCATCATATGAAAACTATTGGAACCCAGATCGATCGCAGCAAGCATGTTATTCGGCATCTGTTGGTAACTCCAGTCGTTGCAGATATTCGTAAATACAGATTTGTGAACGAATTTTACGACGATTTCCGCGCGGAACATAGCTGTTCCGTTGATCCGCATCAATCACACGTGCTTTCGTGGTGTCATTAAACTGTATTTCCAGCATATCTATAATGCGCTGTTTTAAACGTTCATCATAAACTGGCGTACCCACTTCCACGCGATGATCCAGATTGCGTGTCATCCAATCGGCGGATGAAATGAACAGTTTCGGATTGCCATTATTGTGGAACACCATGACGCGAGGATGCTCCAGATAGCGGTCAACAATACTGATAACAGAAATGTTATCGCTGATGCCCGGAATGCCCGGTACCAGTGAACACATACCACGGATGATCATTCGGATTTTCACGCCTGCCTGACTGGCGGCATACAAGCGCTGCACCATGCCGGTATCAACCAGATTGTTGATTTTAATGGTGATTTCGGCCGGTAAACCAGCGCGGGCATTGGTCAGTTCATTATCAATTAAGCGGTAGATATAACGCCGTGAATTGATAGGCGATACCAGCAGATGATTGAATTTGATCCGACGATAAGGGTGCTCGATAAATTCAAATACGTTATCGACTTCAGCCGCAATTTCCGGATGACGGGTAAACAGTGAGAAGTCGGTATAGATCTTCGCTGTTTTTTCGTTGAAGTTACCGGTGCCGATATGGGCATAACGCACTTGCTCATCGCCTTCGCGACGGGTGATCAGACACAACTTGGAGTGCACTTTCAGGCTATCAAGACCAAACAATACTTTGACACCGGCATCTTTCAGGCGGTTTGCCCATTTAATGTTGGCGGCTTCATCAAAGCGCGCCTGCAACTCAACCACAACCGTCACTCGTTTACCGTTGTTGGCGGCATCAATCAGCGAGTCGATAACACGCGATTGACTGGCAACACGGTAGATATTCATTTTGATCGAGACAACGGCCGGGTCGAAAGAGGCCTGCCGTAAGATCTCGGTCATGTATTTGAATTTGTGATAAGGGTAGTGCAGCAGAATGTCTTGTTCTGTGATCGCCTGGAACACCGTCTGATGCCGTTCAAAATCCTGGCAATCGAGTGCTGGTAGTTTGTAATTTTCCAGATAGGTTCGGCCAACATTTGGGAAACCAATGAAATCTTTGAAATTATGGTAACGACCACCCGGCATGATTGAGTCGTAATGGCTCATCTCTAATTTGCTGGTCAGGAACTGCACCATGGCCTGTGGCATTTCACGATCATACGAGAAGCGAACCGGCAGTGCTTTGAGGCGCTGTTTTAACCCTTCACTGGTTTTTTCCAAGAGGGTTAAATCCATTTGTGACGATAGGTCAAATTCTGCATCACGGGTCATCTTGACCGAATAAGCCGCGATGTTGTCATAGTCAAAGAAGCCGCGGAAAATATCATCCAGACAAAAACGAATGACGTTATCCAGAATGATTAAGACTTTTTTCCCACGATTACCGTCGCTTGGTACCGGCACAAAACGCGGAACGTGATCGGTGGGTACTTCAATCAGCGCATATTGCCCGTGTTTACCTTCTTTTTTCATCTTGACCGCGAGGTAGGTGTATTGGTCTTTCAGAAAACTAACAGGGTCACTATCGCTGGTCAGTAGAATAGGGCTGATATGGCGTAATACTTTTTCTTTGAAGAAGTTGCGTAACCAAATTTGTTGTTCGGGGCTGGTTTGTTCTTCATTGATCAGGAAGATATTATGTCTTGCTAACGCCATCATCAGTTCATGGTAGGTGCTATCGAAGATTTGCCCCAGTTCCATAACACGATCTTGGATCACATGCAGCAAGTCTTCGGCTTTCGGGTCACCACCATGCTCTTTATGGATCAGTACGCGCCGTTTTACATCGGCGACTCGGACTTTAAAAAATTCATCCTGGTTATTGGAGAAAATACCGAGAAATCGAACCCGCTCAATCAGCGGTACCGACTTATCCATTGCTTCCTGCAATACGCGGCTATTAAATGAAAGCCAGCTCAGCTCTTTTTCAAGCCATAATTTGTCACTATTCATGCCAATCCTCATCGCTCTTTTTTCTTGCTGCACATGCTTAGATAACAAAACATTGCAGTCATATTATATGTCAACTATATGACAATCTGGTGTCAATCGCTGTAAATAGAACTCTAAAGAACCATTGCAAAGCTAAACTAAATGCTGAAATAACAACAAATGACAGCGTTGTAACAAAACTGTCATCTGACTTCCCTAGAATGGCGTTACTCTAAAGTGGAGTTGAGGTCTTCATGTCAACAGAATCCATCAATCTGACGATGTCCGGCAGCCGAAAGCGGCGTGTCACCGATCGTCTTGCCAGTGTCGGCGTAACTACCGGGGGTATCCTGGTCTTAGTTGCGTTGCTGCTGATTTTTTTCTATCTGCTCTATGTGGTTAAACCTATTTTTGTCGGTGCTTCTCTGGAACCTGCTGCTTCGTTGCAGGTGCCAGTAAAAGGTACTACTGCCATCTTGGGAACCGATGAGCAAAATCAGGTGGGTTATCGTTTCAGCCAACAAGGTGATATCGATTTCTTTTCTCTGAATAAAGGTTCGGGCCATCCGGTCGGCAGCGTGTTACTGCATAACTCACCGGCAGATACGGTGACAGCAGTCGCCAATACTGCGCTCGGTAAACCGATGGTGGTTTATGGTTTTGCCAATGGTAAAGCGCAGGTGTTACAGCCTGATTTTGTGACTACCTATCCTGAAGGTAAAACTCGCCTTACGGAAGCGGAAATTAAATATCCGCTCGGTACTAGCCCTATTGAACTTGATCCAGAAGGGCATGCGATCACTCAGTTAGCTTATGAAGCTAAGTCAGACAAACGGGTCTTCGCGTTTGCGACTGAAGGCGGTGCGCAATTATTGGTACAAAGCGGTGAAGAGAACTTCCTGTCTGGTGAAGTGGAATGGCAGAGCCAGCATTATCGTTTGCCTGAAATCACCGGCAAAATTGATCAGCTGATCTTAACGCCGAATTTAAATGTTTTATTGGTTCGCGTGGGCAATTTATTGTCTATCTACAATATCGTGACACCAGAAAGCATTACGTTAAGAGCGTCATTACAAGTTAATGCGCAGCAAGCGAATGTCACCAACATTTCATTGCTGAGTGGCGCATCTTCGCTACTGGTTGCTAATGATAACGGTGTGATCTCGCAATGGTTTGAAGTGCTGAAAGATGGCGAACGTAGATTTACTCAAATTCGTGAATTTCAAGCGGACAAATCCGTTCGTGCATTGGCGCCGGAACACAACCGTAAAGGTTTTGCGACCTTGTCTGGTGAGAACCATATTGAACTGTTTTACACCACCAGCCATGCTCGTTTGTATGCTGAAAATTTAGGTACTACTGCGTTAGATGCGATAGCACTGTCACCACGTAACTCGGCGTTGCTGTTACAGCAGAATGATAAATTCCAGCTGTTTCACGTTAACAATGAACACCCGGAAGTAAGCTGGAGTTCCTTGTGGACGCAGGTATGGTACGAAGGTTATCCCGAACCGCAGTTCGTATGGCAATCGACATCCGCGTCTGATGACTTTGAACCCAAACTGAGTCTGGTGCCGTTAGCCTTCGGTACATTGAAAGCGGCGTTTTATGCCATGCTGTTTGCTGTGCCGATTGCTTTGTCGGGTGCCATTTATGCGGGCTATTTCATGTCGGCGGGCATGCGTAATTTCGTGAAACCTACCGTTGAAATCATGGCCGCTTTGCCAACCGTTATCCTCGGTTTTATGGCGGGTCTGTGGCTGGCACCGGCGATTGAAGAAAACCTGCCCGGTATTGTGCTCATGCTGGTGTCATTGCCGCTGAGTGTGTTGCTGACAGGTATGGGCTGGAATGCATTACCACGTAAGATCAAATCTGTATTGCCGGAAGGCTGGCACGCGCTAGTGCTGGTGCCAGTGATTGTGCTGATTGGCTGGGGCTGTATTGAAATAAGTCCATTCCTGGAAACACATTTGTTCCACGGTAATGTGCGCGGCTTTATTACCAATGATATCGGTATTCGTTTTGACCAACGTAACTCGCTGGTCGTCGGTATTGCGATGGGGTTTGCGGTGATCCCAACTATCTTCTCGATTGCTGAAGATGCGGTGTTCTCGGTGCCAAAACATCTGACACAAGGTTCACTGGCGTTAGGTGCCACACCTTGGCAGACATTGAGCCGTGTCGTCATTCTGACCGCGAGCCCGGGTATTTTCTCTGCAGTGATGATGGGCTTAGGGCGTGCGGTCGGCGAAACCATGATTGTACTGATGGCCACCGGTAATACACCAATCATGAACATGAGTATCTTTGAAGGGTTGCGTACCTTAGCTGCAAACATCGCAGTAGAAATGCCGGAATCAGAAGTAGGCAGTTCACACTATCGTGTATTGTTCCTGGCTGCATTTGTACTGTTCGTGTTCACCTTTATTTTCAACAGCATTGCCGAGTTTATTCGCCAACGTCTGCGTGAAAAATACAGCTCCATGTAATCGGATCAAAGGATAAAGCAGCATGAAAAAGTGGTTTAAATCAGGCTCTCCCTGGATCTGGATGACAGGTGGTGCGGTGAGTCTCAGTCTGGTTGCCGTTATTGGTCTGTTGATGCTGATTGGCTGGCGTGGGTTGGTTTATTTCTGGCCGCACACCATCTATGAATGGCATGTCACCGAAAATGGCAAACCCGAAGTCGTGATCGGCGAGCTGTATGATCATGAATTGGTACCCAGTGCGCGTATTCAGGCGATGGGTGTTAAATTGCCTGCCAATGTTGGCGAAGTGCTCACTCGTTATCTGGTCAAAACCGGTAACCGTGAATTCGTCCCGCTGGATTTCCGCTGGATGCTGGAAACTGATATTCAGCAGCGCGCTGAACCGAGCGAACTGGCTGTGCTGGAACGCGCTACGAACGGTAATTTTTACGGTTACGTTCAGCGTCTGGTGGTCGATGGTAAACCGCTGGCGGATAACGTACACCAGATCTTGCCTGAGCATTTAAAGCGAGTTCGTAGCATTAATAGTGATGCTGATGCGCTGCAAAAAGGTGACATTGGTGCTATCAACTATCAGCTGGAAAAATTGCGTATGAAAGAACGCAAGTTGCAGCTGAATAATGAATGGACCGATATCACTAAAAAAGAGTTTGCTGATCAGCGTGCTGAGTTAAATAAACAGTATCAAGTGTTAGAAAAGCATCTGTTTGAACTCCGAGCACAAGCCAGTCATGACACGCTGGTGATGAAAGACATGCGTGGTGTTGAAGTCAGTATTCCACTTACACAAGTATTGGATGTGAACTGGCCCAACCAAATGAGCCTGCTCCAGAAGATCGGTCACTGGTTCCACCAGATTGGTAAGTTTGTCAGTGATGAACCGCGGGAAGCGAATACAGAAGGTGGGGTATTCCCGGCGATCTTCGGTACAGTTTTCATGGTAATGCTGATGACCGTGATTGTTACACCATTGGGTGTTGTTGCTGCTGTTTATCTGCATGAATACGCAGGTAAAAATATGATGACGAAACTCATTCGTATTGCCGTAATTAACCTGGCCGGTGTGCCATCGATTGTTTACGGGGTATTTGGCCTAGGCTTCTTTGTTTACATGGTCGGTGGTGCACTGGATAAGATTTTCTATCCTGAATCGCTGCCAAATCCGGTGTTTGGTTCTCCGGGCGTGTTGTGGTCAGCATTAACGCTGGCGATCTTAACGCTGCCAGTTGTGATTGTGTCCACAGAAGAAGGTCTGTCTCGTATTCCAAGTGCGGTACGTCATGGTTCACTGGCATTAGGTGCAACGAAAGCAGAAACCTTGTGGCGCATTATATTGCCAATGGCGAGCCCTGCGATCATGACCGGTTTGATTCTGGCTATCGCGCGTGCAGCGGGTGAAGTGGCACCATTGATGTTAGTGGGTGCGGTAAAATTGGCGCCGACCTTACCGGTTGATGGCAATTTCCCGTATTTGCATGTGGAACGTAAATTCATGCATCTGGGTTTCCATATTTTTGACGTTGGTTTCCAAAGCCCGAATGTGGAAGCGGCACGCCCGCTGGTGTATGCCACCTCATTCCTGCTGGTCACCGTTATTGTCGGTCTGAACCTGACGGCTATCAGTATTCGTAACCATCTGCGTGAAAAATATCGCGCGCTGGATAACTAATTTACCGCCCTGGAACAAAGGCTTTTTCCGGAGTAGAAAAAAGTATGATTAACGTAACACCTACTATCAGCACCAGCGAAGCGGTTGATTTAGTCAATCTGCCAGCGGAACAAACCGCACTGGAAGTTAAAGGGCTGGATCTGTTTTACGGCAACAAACAAGCATTGTTTGATGTCAGCATGAAGATCCCAAAAGGTCAGGTGACGGCATTTATCGGCCCGTCCGGCTGTGGTAAATCAACCTTATTGCGTTGCATTAACCGCATGAACGATCTGGTGGAAATCTGCCGGATTGAAGGCGAGATCCTGCTGCACGGCCAGAACATTTATGACAAACGGGTTGATGTCGCTGCATTACGCCGTCGTGTCGGTATGGTGTTCCAGCGTCCAAACCCGTTCCCAAAATCCATCTATGAAAACGTGGTATATGGTCTGCGTCTGCAAGGCATCAATGACCGTCGTCAGTTGGATGAAGCCGTTGAGCGCAGTCTGCGTGGCGCGGCATTGTGGGAAGAGGTCAAAGATCGTCTGAACGAAAATGCCTTTGGCTTATCGGGTGGTCAGCAACAACGTCTGGTCATTGCACGCGCTATCGCAATTGAGCCGGAAGTGCTGCTGCTGGACGAACCAACATCCGCACTTGACCCGATTTCGACGTTAACGATTGAAGAATTGATTAACGAACTGAAGAACAAATACACCGTCGTGATCGTAACTCATAATATGCAGCAGGCTGCGCGTGTTTCTGACCAAACAGCGTTCATGTATATGGGTGAACTGATCGAATATTCAGATACCAACACCATCTTCACCAAACCGAAGATGAAGAAAACCGAAGACTACATCACTGGTCGCTACGGTTAATAAGCCCGGGAGGTTAACGTGGAAGTAAATAAACATATCTCCGGTCAGTTTAATAACGAACTGGAAACAATCCGCAGCAGCGTGTTAGCTATGGGCGGCATGGTTGAGCAACAACTCAGCGATGCACTGGAAGCTATTCATTCTCAGGATGTGGAACTGGCGCGTAATATCGTTGAGACTGATCTGAAAGTAAACGCGATGGAAGTTGCGATTGACGAAGAGTGCACCCGTATCATCGCCAAACGCCAACCAGCGGCGATCGATTTGCGCTTGATCCTGATGATCTCCAAGACGGTTACAGACTTGGAACGGATGGGTGATAGTGCCGACAAACTGGCGCGGATGGTGCTGAATAACGCTGGTCGTACTCAGCCGCCGTTAGTTTCGCTGGATAGCATGGGTCGTTTAGCGATCAAAATGCTGCATGATGCGTTAGATGCATTTGCCCGCATGGACGTAGAAGCGGCTGTGCGTTTGTATCATGAAGATGACAAGATTGACCGTCAGTATGAATCCATCATTCGTGAACTGATGACGTATATGATGGAAGACCCGCGTACCATACCACAGGTGCTGGATGTGCTCTGGTGCGCCCGTTCCATCGAACGGATTGGCGATCGTTGCCAGCATATCAGTGATTACATTATCTACTGCGTTAAAGGTAAAGACGTTCGTCATACCAAAATTGACGATGTTGATGCATTAGGCTAATAGATATCAAGGGCGCGTAAAGCGCCCTTTGTTTTTCTGTAGAAACTCTTTTTCTTACCCAAAATACAATTCTGTAATACAAAGTTTGAACTGCAATACACTCTGTTGTCCTGACTGATCTTCCAATCGTCTTAAATTTAACCGGCTGCTATACTTTGCTTCGTTCGTGTCTCTTTTGATACGAAAAAACGATAATGCAACCCTTCCGTGGTTTGTGTTGTACCCAACGGGATAATAAAACTAACAATTAAAACTGAGGCTTTTCCATGAAAGGACGCCCCCTCTGGCTGGCTGCGCTCGGCCTGCTCTGTTTGTCTGCTTGCGACAAACCAGAATCATCATCTCAGCCTGCTGAAAAAAATCAGGTTGCTGCAGTTAAAACAGTTTCTGCTGCTCAGGAAACCGAGACAGTATTAACTAAAAAAAATGATGTCATAACTAAAACGACATCTAAACCCGTGATTGATAAAAAACAATTAGCCGTATTGGCCTCTCGTTATGTTAATCGAGCGCTGAGTGTGGTTGATGCATCCGAAATCACATTAGATGGTGCTAGCGCTATTTCGCTGACCTTCTCTGTTCCACTCGATCCTGACCAGGATTTTTCTTCGTTAGTCACCATTACGGATGAAGATAAAGGCGTAGTGGATGGCGCTTGGGAACAAACCGCTAATTTGATGGAATTACGGTTACGTCATATCGAACCTAAACGGAAATTGGTTATTACGGTCACCGATAAGCTTGAAGCAGTGACTCACGTGCGTTTAAAAGCAGAAGAGCAGTTCCGTATTACGACACGAGATCTGCAACCCTCCGTGGGTTTTGCCAGCAAAGGTTCACTGTTGCCCGCGACATTATCAGCAGGCTTGCCGGTTGTGGCATTGAATGTGGACCAAGTTGATGTCGATTTCTTTCGGGTTAAAGATGACAAAGTAGCGAGTTTTGCAAATCGCTGGGGAACTAATTCATCACTGAACTGGAATACCCGCGAGCTGATGCCAATGGCTGATTTGGTATATGGCACGCGGTTTGATTTGAAAACAGAGAAAAACACCCGCCAGACGATATTGCTGCCGTTGGATGGCGTTGCAGCACTGAAGAAACCGGGTGTCTATGTTGCTGTCATGCATCAATCGGGTAATTACGAGTATTACCTGCCAGCAACTCTATTTACCCGCAGTGATATCGGCCTATCAATGCACCGTTATTCCTCTGATTTAGCCTTATTTACCCAAAGTCTGGTCGATGGCAAAGGTTTAGCCGGCGTATCCGTTCAGTTGCTCAGTGAAGATGGGCAACAACTTCAGGCAGTAACAACCGATGCTGACGGTTATGGCCGTATTACATGGAACAACAAAGGGCGTTTATTACTGGCGCAAAAAGATGAACAAGTCAGTATTATTGCTTTAAATTCACCATCGCTGGATTTATCTGAATTCAAAATTGATGGTGATTATCAACATGGTGCCAAGCTCTTTTTCTTCGCCCCGCGTGATTTGTACCGGCCGGGGGAAACTGTGCCGATCAATGCGTTATTGCGTGATCAAGACGGTCATCGGGTAAAAGAGCAACCCGTTAAAGCAGAAATTATCAGCGCCGACGGTGAGTCTGTTCAATCCTTTGTTTGGAATGGTAAAGATGGGCTGTATCAGCATGAATATGTAATTGGTGATAACGCGGCTACAGGTTGGTGGCATTTAAAAGCGACGCTGGGTAGCGGTGAAGAGAAAAGTTACGATTTCCGTGTAGAAGATTTTCTACCGGAACGCATGGCGTTGAATATCAAACAGTCTGCTGAACCATTAACTACCCGAGATTCGGCTGATTTTGCGATCGAAGGCCATTATTTATATGGCAGCCCGGCGGCTGGAAATACCTTAAATGGCAATTTGATCGTTCAAGTTGCACGGAATGCAGTTGAATCACTACCCGGTTATTTGTTTGGTAATTCTGATGACAAACGTTTTGAGCAGAATATTACCTTGGAAGATGCCAAACTCGACGATAAAGGGGAAGGGCATATTACCTATGAAACGCAATGGAGCGAATCACATTCACCATTAAACCTGGTACTGCTGGCTAGTTTACAAGAATCTGGCGGGCGTCCGGTTACCCGCCGTAGTGTGCAGGCTGTGTGGCCTGCGGAACAACTACCTGCAGTTCATCCGCTCTTTGTGAAATCTGCGCAGATCGATGATTACGGTGCAGATAAATCTGATATCACGTTAGATGCTGACAGCATTGCTGACTTTAACATTGCGATGGTTAATCCGCAGGGTAAGAAGTTAGAAAGTAAAGATCTGGTGGTTCGGTTTATACGCGAACGCGAAGATTATTACTGGTATTACGGCGACGGTAGCTGGGATTACTCATCCAACAAAAAAGACATCCGCATGTCAGAAGATCATATAACCACTCAAGCTGGGGAGGATACTAAGGTCAGTTTCCCTGTTGAATGGGGCGGTTACCGCATCGAAGTCGAAGATCCGCTGACCGGTGCGATGACAGCGGTGCGTTTCTGGGCCGGTTATCGCTGGGATGAATCCGGTACACCGAATGGAGTTGTTCGTCCTGATCAGCTGAAAATGACCTTAGACCGTAAAGCCTACTCTTCCGGTGATACGGCACGTGTCCGTATTGAATCACCATCGGCAGGTAAAGGTTATCTGCTGGTGGAATCATTAGATGGTCTGCTATGGAAACAACCGATTGAATTGCCTGAAAATGGGCAAGGTGAATTTACCATTCCGGTGGATAAAAAATGGCAACGTCATGATCTGTATGTCAGCGCATTACTGATCCGCCCGGCCAGTCAGCAAGAGAAAAACAGTAAACTGCCTCGTCGGGCTGTCGGGTTGATCCATCTGCCACTGCAACGTGATGATCGTAAAATCAATCTGGAATTGCAGGCTCCAGCCAAAGCACAACCTAATCAGGCGTTGAAGCTACACCTGAAAGCCAGCAAAACGAATGGTAAGTTACCTGAAAAACTACACGTCATTGTCTCAGCGGTGGATAGCGGCGTCTTAAATATCACCGATTACGTGACCCCCGATCCATTTACCGGATTCTTTGGTAAACGCCATTATGGTATCGATCAATTTGATATCTACGGTCAACTCATAGAGGGAAACTCAGCCCCACTTGCCAGCTTGCGTTATGGCGGCGATGAAGACCCCACCAAAGGAGGTAAAAAACCACAAACTAAAGTGTTGATTGTGGCGCAGCAATCCTCCGTGATTAACGTCGATGAAGAGGGCAATGCTGATGTCAGCTTCAATATTCCTGACTTTAATGGTGAACTTCGCTTAATGGCGCAGGTGTGGAGTGACGATGAATATGGCGTGGCAGAAAATAAAGTCACTGTTGCTGCCCCACTAATTGCTGAACTCGCTATGCCTCGTTTTTTAGCGGGCGGTGATGTTGCTACGTTTGCGTTGGATCTCAGTAATAACTCAGGGCAGCCACAGCAGCTCAAAGTGACCTATACCGCCAAAGATAAAATACGTCTGACTGGCGATAACAGTGCGACCGTTTCGCTGAAAGATGGTGAGCGCAAGACATTGCATATTCCGGTAAAAGCGCGCACTGGTTTTGGTAATGGCAAATTAGATATGCATATCGAAGGTGTAAAATTGGGCAACATGTCTGCCGCTTTCGATAAACAATGGTCTGTTGGTGTCAGGCCGGCTTACCCTGCGATGAGCTATCGCTATAACCATCTCTTTTCGAAAGATCAGCTGTGGGTTTTGCCGCTCGATGATGCACAACAGCTTGATCCTGAAAGTTTAACGATGCATTTATCGCTTAGTGCCAAGCCGATGCTGGATATTGCTACTCATATTCGTGAGCTAGAAGCTTACCCATATGGTTGCTTAGAACAAACCACCAGTGGGCTTTATCCTTCACTATATGTCACCAGCGCTCAGTTAAAACAGATGGGCATTGTGACATCAGACAGTGATCAAGTCCGCCGTCAGAAAATAGAGAAAGGCATTGAGCGCTTGCTGGGAATGCAACTCAGCAACGGTGGTTTCTCGTTGTGGGATAACAAAGGGCCAGAAGAATATTGGCTGACGGTGTATGTCACCGATTTCTTACTGCGCGCGCGCGATCAAGGTTTTACGATACCGGCAACTGCACTGGAAAATGCCCAGCAACGATTACTCCGCTATCTACAAGATCGCAATGCTGTGCAACCGTATTATTCATCAGCATTGAGTGCGGAACGTTTCTCGATTCAGGCATACGCTGGGTTGGTACTGGCTGGGCAAAAACAAGCGCCTCTAGGTGCATTACGCCAACTTTACCAGCGTCGTGATGATGCTGTGTCAGGGTTACCGCTGATTCAGTTAGCGATTGCTTTACAGAAAATGGGCGATCAGCGTCGGGTTGATGCACTGCTGCAACAAGGCTTGAACTATAAATATGATCGTCATGGATATTACTGGTATGCCGATTATGGGACAGAACTGCGTGATCGGGCGTTAATTCTGTCGCTGTTACTGGAAAATCAACAATTGCGGGAACAACAACCTGATTTGCAAATGCAGTTAAGCGATTTAATGCAAAGTCAGAGTTATC
>JAQUHG010000300.1 GCA_028683735.1 Tolumonas sp.
AACATGGGCACTCCTTGGCTCATTGACTTGGCGTTATGCAATAACAAGCACAAAGCTTGCCTGAATGCATAACGCATCAGCGCCAACCAGATGCTTGCAATCAAAAAATGAAAGCGAATTACAGTAACAAGCTGATACATAAAGGATATTCTCATATAAACCCAACTTTTTAAGTTGTCACATCCATCAAAAATCGAACAAATATCGTTGTGCATTTTGTTGCACAACAATGCATGAATGATGACAAATGTGACAATTCTCACATTATCAGTGCGACAAAATGAGACTCATTGGTCTATCAAATAACACTATTACCGTGTTTCTGTGGGCTAATTGATTAAAGTTTAATCGATTTTGATTTCAGGTATGTATTTTGCTCATCGCTATATAAGTTAATACATATCGAGGAATCGGAATGTCTAAACATTCACATCACATGACAGGTGCTTTATTAGGTGAACTAAAACTGTGCACGGAAGTAGGACCGTCACTAGGCGATACGCGCATCCACCTGCTCGAAGCAATTGATCGTCTGGGGTCGTTAACACAAGCCGCGAAGTCGATTCCGCTCTCTTACCGTGCGGCCTGGGATGCCTTGGATGAGATGAATAATCTGGCGGAGCAACCATTGGTGATCAGAACGACCGGTGGGAAAAATGGTGGAGGAACGTTACTCACCGCCTATGGTAAACAAACCGTCGCGCTCTACCGAGCGTTACAAGCGGAATATCAGTTAGCTTTATCCAAGATCCATGAGCAATTACAACAATCATCCTGTCGGGGGAAATCAGACGGCTGTGGTGAACAGTATGATGTACCGCGGTTTCGACGTTTATTACGTCGGATATCCATGCGCAGCAGCGCTCGTAATCAGTTTATGGGCACAGTCACTGCGATACGTCCTGGCCCGGTGGAATTTGAAATCACGCTAAAGTTAGATGAAAAAGTACACCTAATTGCAGTTATTACCCGAGAATCGGCAGGCAGTTTAGACATCTTTGCCGGGCAAGAGCTGTATGCGTTGATTAAGTCATCGTCTGTAATGTTAGTAACAGACCCCAAGATCAAGTTATCAACCCGCAACCAACTCTGGGGCGTAATTAGTCATATCTATCGCGGACCAATTAATAGTGAAGTGGTGATAAGCTTACCGGGAGACAAAACCGTCTGTGCTGTAGTTACGACGGAAAGTGTACAAACTATGCAGTTAGCCGAAGGACAAGAAGCCTGTGCGGCATTTAAAGCCTCTGCGGTTTTGTTATGCAGCTATCAGGGGTGAATGTAAACTTAATAAATAAGCTAATGCGGTTGTCCGATATATCCGAACAATCAGCATTAGCTTTTTTCAGCCAGAAAAACTGGCTTTTAACATTCATGAAATTAACATGAGGCAGTTATCACTTCTGATGTTCAGCGAACACTTCTTTTGCGGCAAACATTCCATTCAACGCAGCAGGAAAACCCGCATACACCGCCATTTGTATGATCACTTCGACGATCTCAGTTTCTGTACAACCCACATTTAATGCACCATGAATATGAACTTTCAGTTGTGGCGCAGCGTTGCCAAGTGCTGTTAATGCAGCAACGGTCGCAATCTCGCGCGATTTCAGATCTAAGCCGGGTCTGGTATAGATATCACCAAATGGAAATTCAATAACATAACGTGCTAAATCCGGTGCGATATCCTGCAAAGCAGCAATGACTTTTTCACCCGCTTCACCATCAATCTCATTCAATTTAGCTAAACCTTGTTGGTATCGTAAATTTTCAGTTTTCATCTTTATGCTCCGGGTATGAATATTGGGTTTATTCATACCGAGCTTACAACTTAGAGTTAACTCTCAGTCAAGCCATGTTTTGGCGTGTTATCGCATTAGCGTAAAAGGCAATTTTTTCATTCAATTTTTCAAGATGTTGCTGTTGTTGCTCAATGGTAGATTTCAGTACAGCCGCATGCTTTTCCAGTAATTTTTGCCGTTCCCGCATAGTCCCGTCACCTGTTGCACGTAATGCGGCATACACCAGGATTTGGTTTAACGGCATTCCGGTTTCTTTCAAGCGCTGAACAAAGGCGATCCAACCGACTTCCTGTTCGGTAAAAATGCGATGACCATTATCCAAACGGGCAACACCACCAAACAGACCAATTTTGTCGTAATAACGGATAGTGTGAGCACTCACCCCTACCCGTTCCGCAAATTGTTTAACGTTCATAGAAAGTCTCAGTGAATATATGCTTCAATATTAAGTCGAATTTAAACACTCACTTGTATCCCCATTTCGACAACCCGATCGGCTGGAACATGAATAAAGTCATTCGTTCTCAGTGAGTTTTTACTTAACCATATAAACATGCTGGCACGCCATTTTGCAAACACAGAACGTTTCGATGGAATTAAGGTTTCCCGGGATAAAAAGAACGTGGTCGTTTTCAAATTGAGACTCATGCCTTTTCTGGCTGAGCAGCGGAATAAATCCTCAACATCCGGTGTTTCATGAAAACCATAGGTGGCAGATATTCGCCAAATATTATGGGATAACTGATTAATTTCGATATGTTTATCTGATTCGACATACGGTATATCCTGAGTACGAATTGTCATTAAAATAATTCGCTCATGTAATACATGATTATGATTCAGATTATGTATCAACGCATGTGGAATACCCTGCTGCGTTCTGGAAAGATAAATAGCTGTACCCGGTACTTTTTGTGGCGCTTCTTTTTCCACCAACACGACAAACTGGTCTAATGGCATACTCATACGACTAAGTTGACGTAATAAAAGAAACCGCTCCCATTTCCAAATAGCCATAACACAAAATGTTAATGTCCCAACACCAAGTGGCAACCAGCCACCATCAAATACTTTGATCAGATTTGATGAGAAAAATGGGATATCAATTATTAACAGTGCGGCACCTATATATTTCACAATCCGTTCAGGCCATCCCCAATTATATTTAGCGACATAACAAGCTAATACCGTAGTAATAGCCATCGTCCCGGTGACTGCAATACCATAGGCTGATGCTAATTTGCCAGACTCACCAAACATGACAACAACAACGGCCACAGACCAAAATAAAATCCAGTTAACAAATGGCATATATATCTGACCAGACTCATAAGCTGATGTATGTAATATCGTCATATTGGGTAAATACCCCATGCGCACAGCTTGTCGCGTCATAGAAAACGCGCCAGATATAACCGCCTGAGAAGCAATAATAGTCGCCAATGTCGCCAACACCACTAAGGGTAAAATAGCCCAACCTGGTGCCAATCGATAAAATGGATTCTCCAGTGCAGATACATCGTCCAATATCAACGCACCTTGCCCGAAATAATTCAGAATTAACGCTGGAGATACAAAAGAAAACCAAGCCAACCGGATCGGTTTAGGACCAAAATGCCCCATATCCGCATATAATGCTTCACCACCAGTAATGGAGAGCACCACCGCGCCCAATGATAAAAAAGCAGTTATTTTATAAGTTGTTAGGAAATGAATAGCCCATTTTGGATGTAACGCGTGTAAGACAAATGGATTCGCAATGATCTGTTTTAGCCCTAAAACACCCAAGACTAAGAACCAAATGATCATGATCGGCCCGAAGAACTTACCAA
>JAQUHG010000301.1 GCA_028683735.1 Tolumonas sp.
CTTTACCGATAACTGCGGGGAAGTCGTCTTTGACAAATTATTCTGCGAAGCCCTGAGAAAGAATGGTTCACACGTGACTCTTGTTGTCAAAGAAAAACCGATGCTGAACGATGCTACAGTAAAAGAGTCTGCTCAAACAAACGTGCGCCTGCTACCATGCCGGAGGCACAGTAAATGGTAAAGAAAACCAGGATCACCAGTGCCGCGATCACGCGCAGAATTTTAGTTTGGTCTTCAAAACGATGGGTAAAATAATCCGGCAGGGTTAATGCGTTACGAGTGATTTCGGTATACACACGTAACCGACCCGCCACAAATTGCCAGTTAAACCAAGCGCCGATAATCAAACCAATGGCGATCCAGCTTTCAGAAACGCCTGACGCATAAACGGCGCCCGGTAGACCCAGCAACAACCAGCCACTCATGTCTGAAGCACCGGCACTCATAGCGGTCACAAAACTACCCAGACTACGGCCACCGAGAATATAGTCGGACAGATCGCGGGTATAACGCCATGCGGCAAAACCGATACCGATCATCGCCAGAATGTAGATGACGAACGTAATCGTCGTCGGATTAGTAAAGTTCACAGGCTTCCTCTCCTATGGATTAAACAGAATACGGAACGCACAGCAGCCGTATGTTGGAAAAGAGACGAATAATAACGTATTCCCCTACCAAGTGCGATGATATCTGCACAATCGCACCATGATCACGACATGAAACCGTTATTTTCCGCTTGGTTATAAAAACAGAAAACAATCTCGTTATTTGTTTTACCAATACCAACGTAAACATCCATGTTTGCTGATTATTCAACTAAAACAGCTGTGCCATACTTGGTATATCAGCCCAAATCAGTGCAGAGATCATCATGACCAATCAGTTCCGACAAGAAGAAGACCTGTTAGGCAGCATGCAGGTAGATAACCAATATTACTACGGCATCCATACTTTGCGGGCGGTAGACAACTTCCAAATCAGCCAGCAGCGGATCAGTGATGTACCGGCTTTTATCCATGGTTTGCTGTATACCAAAAAAGCCGCCGCTTTAGCTAACCGGGCGCTCGGCACACTGGATGCCCATAAAGCCGAGATGATCATTAATACCTGCGATCTGATGCTGACTACAGAACGCTGTTTTGATCAGTTTCCGATTGATTTGTTTCAGGGCGGTGCCGGCACCTCCGTCAATATGAACGTCAATGAAGTGATCGCCAATCTGGCGCTCGAGTTACAAGGTCAGCCGAAAGGCGCTTATGAGATCTTAAATCCGAACGATGATGTGAACCGCTGCCAATCGACTAATGATGTCTACCCGACCGCGTTTCGTGTGGCGTTATATGAAAGTACCTTCGGGTTGTTAAAACAGCTGAAAAAACTGATCAAAGCTTTTGATGATAAGGCCATCAGTTTTAATGACGTGCTGAAAATGGGTCGCACCCAATTGCAAGATGCCGTGCCAATGACGCTCGGGCAGGAATTTCATGCATTTGCGGTAACATTACGGGAAGAAATCAAAAGCATTGGCCGTTGTCAGGAACTGTTGCTGGAGGTGAATTTAGGTGCCACCGCCATTGGCACCGGTATGAACACACCGCCGGATTACTCTGCACTGGCGATCCGTTATCTGGCCGAAATCACCGGCCACGGTTATGTACCGGCAGAAGATCTGATCGAAGCGACTTCCGACTGCGGTGCGTATCTGATCCTGCACAGTGCCTATAAACGGCTCGCGATGAAACTGTCGAAGATCTGTAACGATTTACGTCTGCTCAGTTCTGGCCCACGCGCCGGCTTACACGAAATCAACCTGCCACAACGGCAAGCCGGCTCTTCCATCATGCCAGCGAAGGTTAACCCGGTGATCCCGGAAGTGGTCAATCAGGTTTGCTTTAAAGTGATTGGCAACGATGTCACTGTCACCATGGCCGCCGAAGCGGGCCAATTACAGCTCAACGTAATGGAACCGGTGATTGCCCAGTGTATGTTTGAATCACTCAGCCTGCTCAGCAATGCCTGTATTTGTCTGCGCGAAAAATGCGTGGAAGGCATTACTGCCAATAAAGAGCGTTGTGAAGCGTATGTATTCAGCTCAATTGGGCTGGTCACCTTCCTGACACCGTATATCGGCCATCATGCGTGTGATGAGATCGGCAAGGAGTGTGTCGCGACCGGCAAATCGGTCCGCGAAGCAGTCTTGGA
The DNA here is from genome assembly GCA_028683735.1 of Tolumonas sp. Classification (GTDB taxonomy): domain Bacteria; phylum Pseudomonadota; class Gammaproteobacteria; order Enterobacterales; family Aeromonadaceae; genus Tolumonas. The sequence goes on from JAQUHG010000301.1 coordinate 2,206, forward strand.
GCGCGGGTTGCTCACGGAAGCGCAATTAAACGATATCTTTTCGGTCGACAACCTGAAAAAACCACGTTACCCGGGTAAAACACGCTGATGTTCAGAGGCCCGATTTAATATTAAGCACGAGCCTGTTTCTTAACAGGCTCTATTCCGTTTGTTGTAGTAACTGGCGCACAAAGTTCGGTAAGGCTAATGCCGCTTGATGCGTGTCGCCATTGTAATAGTTCAGACCGGTAATGCCGCGTTGCTGCAAGCGTTGTTCGACGGTGTTGGCATCCAGCCGTTTCGGATCGCGCAATTGACTGGCACAGGCCATACCCCAGAAACCGCCATACAAGGTGATCGGTACGAGCATCGGCCGCACCACCCGAAAGACCGCTTTTAATTCGTCAAACAGATTCCGAAAACGGGTTGCGTGAAATTGTGGCGAACCAATATGCAGTGATAACAAACCATGCTCGCCGATCAAGCGCGCGCAGTCAGCAAAAAATTCGCGGGTATACAGGGGTTCGGCGTAACCTTGCGGATCGGTCAAATCGAGCACAATCAAATCGAATTGTTGTTGGGATCCCGCCACGTATTTTAAACCGTCACCGATAACGAGCTGCAAACGAGGGTCTTGAAAGGCACCTTGATGTACTTGGGCAAAATACTCATCGGCAATGGCCACCACACCGGCATCCAGTTCACAAACGACGACCTGTTCAATGCTGGGATATTTCAACAGTTGGCGCGCCGAACCACCATCCCCACCACCTATAATTAACGCGGTGCGTGGCTCCGGATGCGTGATAGCGGGAATATGGTTCAGATTTTCATGATAAAACCATTCATCGGCTTCCGAGGTCATCAGGTAACCATCCAGGCGAAACACCCGGCCGAAAGCCGCCGTTTCCATCACTTCAATGTGTTGGTACGGGCTGATAAAATCATCCAACACTTCACCGGAGCGAAAGACAAAACCCACATCCGGCGTCAGCCATTCGGTAATAAATTGTTCCGTCAGAAGGCTTTTGTTTTTCTTCATGCTCCCTCAATATCCCTGTCTGCCCGACTACATGCTATGTTAACAATCATCACGTTATATATCCTGCATACTTGAAGTTGCAGTGTCGTTGACAGCGTTCACTCACCCCAATCACATAGCCCGTCTATGCTCATGGGGGTTTGCTCTCTTGTCGCCTTGCTGCAGCTCCAATTACTTTGGCTATAATAGATTTTTTATCGGCGAAGTCCGTGTGCTGAATTATATTTATCGTATTGCATTAACGAGGAAAAATGATGAAAACGATCACTGGGTTCTTAGTTTCCCTACTCTTTCTGAGCGCTTGCAACACCATCCACGGTATGGGGCAGGATATTCAGCGCGGTGGTGAAAAAGTTAAAGATGCCGCCACCAGCGTACAACAGAAACTGTAACCTCATTACATGC
>JAQUHG010000302.1 GCA_028683735.1 Tolumonas sp.
TGTGCTCTTCCGATCTCCTGAAACACCATCCACGCCCATTTTGTACCAAACGCCGTCATAGAACGCGCTGGGGTTCACCCAATGCGTCATTTCGACTGGAAATGAGATCAGTAACACTACTCGGGCTAACATGGCGGGGTTAAACAGGTTTTGCCCCAAACCACCGTAAACCTGTTTGCCGAAGAAAATAGCAAAAGCGGAGCCTAATGCCCCCAGCCAGAGCGGTGCATGCGGAGGCAGACTCATTGCTAAGATCAATGCAGTGAGAATAGCCGCACCATCATTAATTTCACCTTCCGCCTGAGGATTTAATTTAAGTGAAATCACCTCACAAATCAGCGCACTGACAATGGTGGTGATCAACAAAAACAAAGCGGGCATGCCAAATTGCATTATTCCCAATAACACTGCTGGCAACAGGGCAATGTTCACTTTGAACATGACTTTTTTAATGGATATGCCTTCATGGGCATGGGGGGCACGTAAGATCATCATGCAGACTCCTCTTCTGTTGCAGCTGCGCTATTACGACGCGATGGACGACGTGTCGCGGCTTTTGCGGCTTTGGCTGCTTCTTTTTCTGCGGCTTCGCGTTCCATACGTTCACGACGTGCGGCGCTGTTCAGGCAAGTACGGGCTGTTTTTTGTTCAGAAAAACGGATTTTATTGATTTCCTGTTTGCCCCAGTCGAAATATTGGGTCAGTGGAATGGCGGCTGGGCAGACATAAGCGCAAGAGCCACATAACAGACAATCCATCACGCCCATTTCAGCTGCTTTGCCAAAATTATCGACCTTCAACTCAGCCACCATATCCAGCGGGGTCAGGCTCATCGGGCAAGCGCCAATACAGCGGCCACAACGCACGCAGGCACTGGCTTTGGGGTTGGGAAGTTCGTCTTCGGTCAGTAGTAAGACGCCGCTGGTGCCTTTTGTCACCGGAGTATGAATATCGGTGATTGCTCGGCCCATCATTGGGCCGCCTAACACAATGCGTGCTGGTGTTGTCTTCAAGCCGCCGCACTGAGCAACAATTTCAGAAATTGGCATGCCGATAGGCGCCAGCACGTTACTTGGCACTTCCACCGCATCACCAGAAATGGTGATCACGCGATGGGTCAGTGGTCGGCCAAATCGCAGTGCTTCAAAGATGGCAATGCTGGTGGCAACGTTCTGCACCAGCACTCCGACATCTGCTGATAATTTACCGCTCGGCACCTGACGACCAGTGACTGCTTCGATCAGCTGTTTTTCAGAACCCATTGGATAAAGTGCCGGTAAACCAACTACCTGCATGTTTTCTTCTGCTTTGCACAGCGCTTCCATCGCAGCAATAGCAGCAGGTTTGTTTTCCTCAATACCGATGAAAACTTTATCGGCCAGTGTGATTTGCTGCAGATAACGAATGCCGCCCATGATGCGATCACCCTGTTCCTGCATCAGTCGGTCGTCACAGGTCAGGTAGGGTTCACATTCACTGCCATTGATGATCAGCGTATCGATCAAATATTTCTGACTCAAACGCAGTTTATCCGCCGTGGGGAACATCGCTCCCCCCATACCGACAATGCCAGACTGCTCAATCAGTTCGATCATCTCTTCGCGTGAAAGTGCATGATTAGCTCGTGCGATATTACCAACGCTGGTACGAGGATTTTTCATATCCACTTTGATGGTAATGCTGTTTTGATCAACAGCACTGATCTGCCCGGCTAACGGAGCATGGATCGGCATGGAGAAACGCCCGTTTCCAGTCGCGATCAGTTGATCGGCTTTAATTTGATCGCCAATTTGAACGACAGGTAAGGCTGGAGCCCCTGCATGTTGTTTCAGCGGTAAAATCAAACGCCATGGTGCCTGCATGGTAATAACCGGATTCTGACTGGTCAGCTGTTTATGGCTGTCAGGATGAATACCGCCATGTGGTCGGATCTGGGCTTTAAGCATTTTTCACCTCCAGTGCTGCTGGTTTGATGGCACCGGGTTTACTGACCCGACTCATAAATGCCGGATCGGGATACAACGAAATGCCGTTATGTGGACAGACTGAAACGCAGGCACCACAACCGGTACAGGCTTCAGCAATGACACCGTGTAACTGACGGGTTGCACCAACAATCGCATCGTAGCTGCATTGTTTTATGCAGCGACCACAACCATCACAACCATCCATCGCAATGGCCGCGACTTGTGGCCCTTTCATGCTATTACTGTCTAATGTCACGCCTAATACTGCGGCTACTTTCTGAGCTAGCGCTGATCCACCCGGAGGGCAGACATCGGGCGGCGCTTCACCACTAGCCATCGCTTTGGCGGCCTGCGCACAGCCCGGATAGCCGCATTGTCCGCATTGACCGTTAGGTAGTAAGGCACTGATTTCATCTACTAGTGGATCACCTTCCACTTTTAAATGAATAGCGGCATACCCGAGTGCATAACCAATACCTGCAGCCAGCAGTGGAATTGCTAATAAATAGAGTAATGTCAGCATAACTGTCTCCTAACCTGCTAATCCGCCGAAACCAGCAAATGCCATTGCCAGAATGCCAGCAGTGATAAAGCTGATAGGGGTACCGTTGAACAGGGTGGGTAACACCGATTTCTCCAGACGTTGACGCAATCCGGCAAATAAAATGATGACCAGTGAATAGCCCAATGCAGAACTAAATCCGTAAACCAGTGCTTGAAGAAAATTTAACTTTTCTTGAATGGTTAACAGAGCAATACCCAACACAGCACAGTTCGTGGTAATCAAAGGTAGGAAGATCCCCAACGTGCGGTGCAGTTCAGGGCTCTGTTTGGCGATGAACAACTCTGTTAATTGCACCAATGATGCAATTACCATGATGAATGTCAGCAAGCGTAAATATTCCAGCCCAAGCGGCACGAGCACAGCATGCTCAATAATCCAACCCACACCGGTAGCCATGGTCAGAACGAAGGTGGTTGCCATTGCCATCCCGATTGCTGACGAGACTTTGTTTGAAACCCCCATAAACGAGCACAGCCCGAGAAATCGGGACAGCAACACATTATTAACCAGCCCGTTGGCCAGTATGATCAGCAGCATTTCTCGCATTCCGTTTGCCTCTCTTAAACCCAGATGCAAGGGAAAATGCGAAACTTATGCCAAAAAGTGTGTTCTGCATCACAGTGAGGCATTGCCCCATAACGAGGCATTTAGACCTGACAAAACCGGACTTTGATTGCGTTAAAGCCGACAGCATCCCGCTATTTTTGTCGCTATAAACCTATTTTTTGTATGGTTTTGTTCTGGATATGACAAGCGAGCCAGTTGATCACGTCAAATTGATTTTTTCGGAACAACTCTTGCTTTTATTAAACAGGTCTGGCGACAACCACATCACAGATTCATCAACACCGACAAATTGTCTGATTGCTCACAGCTGGCGATTAAGCGCATGTAGCATAGGAAGGAGAGGGTATGAACATCCTGCAAAACTATATCCCTGAGACCACCGGAGCGGTCTGCATCAACAGTGTCAGCTTACAGCAAATGTTATCTGTGCTGCCGATGGAGCTGTTTTATGGTGTGGTTGAGCAATCTTCCGTAGGGATATCGATCACCGATCCGAAAGCGAACATTCTGTATTGTAATACCGCTTTTTGC
>JAQUHG010000303.1 GCA_028683735.1 Tolumonas sp.
CACACAAAATCAACGTCGGTTAAGGCTTCTTTGCGATCTTGCGTCAGAATAACTTTTACTGGCAGACCGGCATGCTCAAACATACGGCGCGTCAGGGATAGAATGATTTCTGCTTTATGCCAACCTTCATCGATATCAACCAAACGAACTTCAGTGATTGGCAGTTGGCTGCTGCGTGCAATTAAACCGTCAATCAATTCTGGGGTATAGCTGGAACCGGCACCGATAATGGCAATTTTCAGATCTTTTTTCATGACTTGATTGTCCTTTGTTGGGTCTATGAAATAAGTGTAACCGGTTTCATTTTGACTAAAAGCGAAATAAATCACATTATGGATTAAATAGGCTAATCCATAAAAAGAGGATAAAAAGTGTTAGTTGAACAAAGCATGTTGGCGTTGTTGCATACCTTTGAAGTCTCGGCGCGTCACTTAAGTTTTACCAAAGCCGCAGAAGAGCTTTATCTGACGCAAGGTGCTATCAGCCAACGTATTCGACGTTTGGAAGAGTTGCTGAAATTCAAACTGTTCATTCGCCTTACGCGTAAATTAGTCTTAACGCCCGAAGGGGAACAGCTTCTGCTGGCATTGACCAGCTCACTGCAACAGATCACGGAAGTCATTGAAGACATTCGTTTTAATGAATTGCGCGGCATGTTGTGTATTGGTTTGCCGCCGGCATTTGGCCAGTTATGGTTGATGCCCCGGTTAACCAGCTTTAAGACTGCCTATCGTTCTTTGGATCTCTTGTTTTACGGTCAGCATGGATTACCCAATTTTGAGACGGAACCCGTCGATATGGCTGTCTATTACGGGAATGCCAGTTTGCCGCATTTACATTCCTGGACGTTGCTGGAAGAGTGGCTGGTGCCGGTATGTAGCCCGGAATACGCGGCCAGTCATGGTTTGATCGGGACGGATAAAACTGATCTCCGCAAATGTTCGTTACTGCATTGTACCGAGTCGCTGGAGCAGTTTGAGGTGGGTTATGAATGGCAGCACTGGAGTCAGTCTACCGGTGTGGCGTTACCGCACAGCAACCGCAAATATGTTTTTAATCAACATGCAATGGCATTAGAGGCGGCGAAACACGGCATGGGTCTGGCGATGGGGCGTTGGTTTCTGGTGATGCCAGCGGTGTTGCGTGGCGAGCTGGTAATGCCGGTGGATTACAAGATCCCGTCTGGTATGGGGTATCAGCTATATTGTTCCCGTGAGCATGTGCAACGCCCGCGTTATCAGGCGTTTGCACAGTGGCTACAACGTACTATTGATGAATGGCAGGAGATAAAAGAAGCGTCACTGTCTGCGGCGCATCCTTTTATTGAGCCAAGCCATTAGATCAGACCATTGAATCTAACCCGACGCCAATAGCTCGGGTCAGTTGGCTCAACTCAGCAGATGGCATCACAAACGGCGGCATGATGTAGATCAGTCGCCCGAATGGGCGGATCCAGACCCCTTGCTCAACAAAGAGTGCTTGTAATTTCGCCATGTTCACCGGGGTTTTGGTTTCCACTACGCCAATAGCACCGAGCACACGAACATCAGAGACCGCAGGATGCTGACGATAGACCGATAGCTCTTCGTTGAGTTGTTGTTCGAGTTGTTTAACGCGTTGCTGCCACGGGGAATTCAGTAGCAGATCAAGCGAGGCATTTGCTACGGCGCAAGCCAACGGGTTGCCCATAAAGGTGGGGCCATGCATCAAGACGCCGGCTTTGCCTGCACAGATGGTGGTGGCCACTTTTTCAGTCGTTAATGTCGCTGATAACGTCATATAACCGCCGGTCAGGGCTTTGCCGATGCACATAATGTCGGGCGTAATTTCTGCCCATTCACAGGCAAACATTTTGCCGGTGCGTCCGAAACCGGTGGCGATCTCATCAGCAATCAACAAAATCTGATATTCATCGCAGAGTTCTCTGACCCGGCGCAGATAGTGCGGATGATAAAAACGCATACCGCCGGCACCTTGCACGATAGGTTCCAGAATCACAGCGGCGATTTCATGCTGATGTGCTGCTAACTGACGGGCGAAATCAGCGATATCCTCTTCCTGCCACTCATCTTGCGGTTTGCACTGTGGCGCATCAGCAAACAGATGTTCCGGCAAAAAGCCTTGATACAACTCATGCATGCCACCTTGCGGATCACAGACACTCATCGCACCAAAGGTATCGCCATGATAGCCCTTGCGAATGGTCAGGAAGCGATTTCGAGGTGTGCCTTTGCTATGCCAATATTGAATGGCCATTTTCAGCGCAACTTCCACCGCCACAGAGCCTGAATCGGCCAGAAAAACGCGATCTAAACCTGCTGGCGTGATTTCAACCAGTTTACGGCACAGCTCAATCGCGGGCTGATGCGTGATACCACCAAACATCACATGCGCCATATCCTGCAGCTGATTTTGTGCGGCCGTGTTGAGTTCCGGTACGTTATAACCGTGGATACAGGCCCACCATGATGACATGCCATCGATCAGGCGGCGGCCATCTTCCAATTCAAGATAAACGCCTTCCGCCCGTTTGACCGGATAAACCGGTAACGGCCGACTTAACGAAGTATAAGGGTGCCAGATATGCTGACTATCAAACTCTGAGTTGTTCATTATTTATCCTGATGTAAATATCAGATTTCATTTTTAATTGACAGTTTAACGGGCAGACATAGACTATCCAAATAAATTCCGTCATTGAGTACAGAGAACCCATGTCAGCCAGCATCCGTCATAACTGGACAGTTTCCGAAGTAGAAGCTTTGTTTGCTTTACCATTCAACGACCTGCTATTTCAGGCACAACTGGTACACCGTGAAAACTTCAACCCGAATGAAGTGCAGGTGAGCACCTTACTGTCGATTAAAACGGGTGCTTGCCCGGAAGACTGTAAATATTGCCCGCAGAGCGCGCGTTATAACACGGGCTTGGAAAAAGAGACGTTGCTGGAAGTTGAAAAAGTATTGCAACGTGCTCAGGAAGCGAAAGCGGCTGGTTCTTCGCGTTTCTGTATGGGTGCGGCATGGCGTAACCCTCGTGACCGTGACATGCCATATATCATCCGTATGATCCAGGAAGTGAAAGGATTAGGGATGGAAACCTGCATGACGCTGGGGATGCTGACTGAAGATCAGGCACAGCAACTGGCGGAAGCGGGCTTAGATTATTACAACCACAATCTGGATACTTCACCGGAATTTTACAACGCTATCATTACTACCCGTACTTATCAGGAACGTCTGGATACACTGCAACACGTGCGTGATGCGGGTATGAAGATCTGTTCTGGCGGTATCGTCGGTATGGGCGAACAGGTTGAAGACCGTGCTGGTTTGCTGGTGCAGCTGGCGAATTTGCCGGTACAACCAGAAAGCGTGCCGATCAACATGCTGGTGAAAGTTAAAGGGACGCCGATGGAAAATCAGGCTGATCTTGATCCATTCGATTTTATTCGCACCATCGCCGTGGCGCGTATTCTGATGCCGAAATCGCATGTTCGACTGTCTGCGGGTCGTGAAAAAATGAACGATCAAATGCAGGCGTTGTGTTTTATGGCTGGCGCAAACTCGATTTTCTACGGCTGCAAGCTGCTGACCACCCCGAATGCAGATGCTAATGAAGACATGC
>JAQUHG010000044.1 GCA_028683735.1 Tolumonas sp.
CTTAGCCGCCTGCTGAATGATGGTGTTCAGTGTTATTTCGTCATCGTTGAAATCAGTAATGATGGGAACACGAAATAAAATATTGGCGCCGCTTTTACCGAGTTTTTCAATATTGTGTTGAATTAAAAGTAGCTGACCATCGGTCCATTGCAGGAACTTATCCGCATCGGTGTGTTTCAGATCAACCAGCCACAAATCGACGAACTTCAGCGATGGTTCAATGTAATGCCAGGGCACATGCAAACAACTTTCTACTGCAGTATGAATACCTTCCTGACGAGCGGTGTGCAGCAGCTGTTGAGCTAATTTTGGTTGCATAAACGGTTCACCACCAGACAACGTCAGGCCGCCGCCACTACTGCAGCGGCGCGAGAGAAGTGAGCATGAAGGGCTAGAGAATTGATCACAGAAGGTATTGATCAATTCTCTAGCAAAAGAGGTGCTATCAGTAGGTCATATACTGCGTATAAAACTCTTGGGTGGTGTATTCACCATTAGTGTTAGCTGTGAAGTTGCCAGCCGCGCCAGAGCTATCACGAATGATGTATTCGTCAGCAATGTTGTTCGCATAAACAAGATACAAAACACCATTGATTTCGATGTAATGACCAACGACTGGATGGCCGAACTTCATATAAACAACAGTTTCACCATCAACGTATACGGAGTAAGCGCCCCAAGACGAATTGAGAGAAAGAGATGACGCTGTCAACTTATAATCATCATCAGGAGACCCATTTACAACATTAGAAAAAAGCTCGCGCATGGGTTTGATGGTGCAAGAAAAGTCGCGGTCTGCAAAATTCAAAGGATTGTCGATGGGTGAACAGCAAAAAGGCTTACCATCAACACGCTCAGTTTCAAGGATTTGCTCATCAATAAAGGAACGAATCAAAGATGAAGTCTGCCTTGTAATTGAAATAATGGAAAGAGAAATATCTTTATGATTATTGACTCCAATGTGAACACCAACAGCAATAGATAATAAAAATGAATGTTCAAAACCTTCAAATCTACAACCGTAAATAGATGAATAACCAGAATTATTATTGATAACAGCAGCAACATTTCCAGCACCTGAACCTTTCTTCATTTTAAGGCCAAATATAATGTTGTTGGCTGAAGGTGTATTTATTTGATTAAGGATTAAATGATAACCAGCACAGGCTTCTGTAGTTCCACCACTAACAACAGTATTACCTGTTGACTCAAGAAAAATTGCATTGTTGCAACCATTCACAGTAGGACCAACGATTTGAGTTTGATCGCTAGATGAAAGATTACCTTCTACATCAATACCATTATCACCAACGTCATAAATCCGTGGATGAAGAACTTGAAGACCATCTGGTCTCTGCGCCTGCAAACCGATATAGAGACAACCTTCAATATATGGCCTGTCAGCAACGCATGCCAGTGAACCCAAAGCAAACTGAAGACCGTTAAAAGTTGTATCAATTATTTTACGGCCATTCATCCATTGGCATCTAACACCATCGACAAAAACAACACCAGAAATTGAACCAGATGTATTATTTTTATTCCCATTGACGTCTATATCAAGGGTGCAATCAAATAGTGTTTCGCCTGACCAATTACCTAAAACAGCCCCAGAAGCAGCTGACGAACCATCGGCAAGCTTGAAAGATCCTGGGCCATAGCATTTAAGATTATCCAAAAGATTTAAGCAGACAGAATTTTCACCAAACGTGCCAGGCAAAGCGTCATGAGTGGAAGTAGAAACAAGATACTCTTTATCGACATACGCAAGCCCAATGGAATGTGTTGTAACATAAACAAAAAGCCTATTTACAGCATCCTGAGATGCGAGCACAGGATCAGCACCAAAATTTTCAGGCGTCAGAATATTATCAGGATTCACATAGTGAAAGTTATCGAATGATGGTGATGAGCCACAAACTGAACCGTTGGAGTTTGGGGACCACACCTTATTACCATGCAATCTATATTGCCCGATGGAAATAGATTCTCCAGGCTCCCACAACCCAAGAGCAGAGAACGATATTCTATAATTTGTAGATACTTGAGAAAGCGATAGCGATGCACCTTCTTCAGATGCAAGTGATTCAACTAATTCATTTACCTTTCCAGAACAAATGGTGACAATTGCTTGAAGCAACTGAGTATCATCTACCTTGCTAGGGCTGATACCTGCCTCGGCCAGAACGGCCAGCACCTCGTTGGTGATCTGATTGAACCAGTCACCACCGGGAACGGTTGGAGGTACGCCAACACCGCCCTCAGTGAAGAATTTGCGCACAGCGCTTTGCACTGCTTTACGCTCAGGTTGAGCATCAACGCCGGTTCCGGTATCAGGCCAAAACATAGTTACACCTCTATATAGTTAAAGTCGTAATAGAAACCAGCCAGCTTCAGACGGTTAAGCACGCACTCCAGAATGAGGGGGGCGTTACCGCGAAGCGGGGTCAATACGTTGTCGAGAACGGTGAACCGCTCTTCAGGGATGCCATACACATCCACCCGGAGAACGAACCGGGTAGATGCTGGATAAAGGGGGTAATTGACGTCACGCAGTACATGGTGTGGCCACTGCTCATAGACCTTCACCGTGAACCCGAGTGCAGCGGCAATTTGCTCGATTTGCCATGTCTGCAGGCCGCCTTTACGGTGATATTTCTCGACCACAGCGGCTCGGCGACGCTCAAATGATTGCTCGGTTACTTCGCACTCCGGGAAGCCAAGATAGGTCTCCCACTCAGGCAGCAGCTGGACGGTAGTTTCTGGCCGCATCTCAAGCAGCAAACCATCAGCGCTCAGCTCAAGATCAGCCAAGCGCTTGGCAAAGCCACGCACGTATTTTGGAAGGTAAGCGTCAGGGTCTCTTGGCCAGGCCTTGCCGCGAGGCATTTGCTGAAGAAGAGCATCACCCCACTGGTCTACGGAGTGGGCCATGTGATAACCCCGATCACGTTCAGTTCGTCAGTGGCGGCTGGTACATCAGCGGCCAGATCCAGAGCGTAGTTTTGCAACCCTGCTGAGTTACCGATGGCTGTTCTGACTTTGGATAGCAGTAAGGTATCGCCTGGTTGCAAGGTCTGTTCGTACCACTGCAGGTTCATGTCGATAGCGGCTCGGATATCAGCCGTATCCGGAACCGGAACAATCTCCAGATTGGTAGTTTTCAGCGTCGGCCCGATGAATACGGGCTCGATGCCACCAGGGCGGCCAACAAAAACACCGGTTGCCGGATCTTGGTGACGAAACAGATACTCCAACATGGTTTGCTTATCGGTTGGGGTTGGCAGGATGTCAGACCGGTCATCAAAAACCCAGCCGATACCGACCGTGCCGCCACCTGGCCATGAGTCATAGGCCCAGGCTCGCGTAACACCGGCAACTTCACGCATCCACGCCACATAGTCAGCTGGAGTGCCGCCCATTGGCGGGTTGCGCTTGCGGAATAGCAGCCGCTCCAACAGTTCTGGAATGGATTCAATATCTGCACCGCCGCTGATGTCACCGCTAGTGCCATTGGATTGCAGCCCTGGAACAGGTGTTACCAGCGTCAGCACTTCACCGGCATCCATATTGCCATCGACACCAACAACAGAGCATTGAACTTGCACAGTGACGACCCCGCCGACCGGGGCACCACTGGAGGTAACAGCGTATTGACGGCCATCCTTATGTGCCAGAACGGTACCCACTGGTGCGGCAACCGCGCCAGTCAGAGTGGCTGGGCCAGATGCATAAGTGGCTAACTTACGGATAACCCCTTCGGCCAGCGCGGTTTCAATGATGGTTTGGTCATCCGACTCAGTTGTCGGGATGATCTGGCGAACGATCCACATTTGATGATCGTAGAGGTCACGTTGGCCCGCCGATACAGCGGTATTCAGCGCCTGCTCGATGCCGAACTTAGGCAACACAGTGCCCAGGTTGGACTCAATATCCAGCAGGCCACTGGCATTGATTTGACGTAGTGTCGGGATGTTATACGGCATTGGCTTGCGCCTCCCAACGCTGCTTGATGCTCATCGACATAGCAGAGCCATCACGCTTGGTGATGGCGATATCGAGCTGCAAGAGTTGAAACTGGGGAATAGATCCGGTGACTACGACACTGCTGGCGTAATCCGGCTTTAAATGGCGATCGAGGGCAGTTTGTGCGTAGGTTACAGCCTTATTGCGCACCTCAGTCGTTAGCTTTGAGCGGTCCAGCAACCACAACTTGCTGCCCCATGCCTGGTCAGAAAACGTATCACCAACCCAGCCGCGTAAATCATCCGTGCCGTCAGGCAGAGCATCTGAATCATCGGCCCGGATATCGGTAAACAGGATCTGTAGCACCATGGTTTCCAGGCCATCATCCTGACGCAAACCGGCCGGGGTGATTTCTACATCTCCCCGGCCGGTTCCGCTATTCCAGATAATGGCTGTGGTCATCGCCCCTCACACGGGGGCTGATGTCTGACCGCCCCCTGACTGATTGTGAATATGACCCTTCAGCGATGCGGTTCCTGTGGTTACATCCGTGTTGGACGAGATCGCGCCAGTAACAAGCAAAGGGCCTTGAATTTCGGTATCAGGGGATATGATGGTGAATTTTTCTGAGGCGTTGATAATGACGGTTTTCGCTTGGAGTTCGAGCACTCCATTCTTGCGGAGAATGACGCGGTGACCCTCAAGATGGTATAGGCAATTATCGCCTTCTTCCAAGTCTTTTGGCCTGACAGACTTATCTTCTACGGCAATAGCAACCAGCCCGGCACGAGCGCCACCCAACCCAAGAACGACAGCTTCAGAGCCGACCGGCGGCACGCTGGAATGACCGTAGTTCTGGAAGCGCTCAACATCATCAGCCCCCTCATCTGCCAACACCTTTAACTGCAAGTTCTGCCGCTGCAGGGAGTCATTGACCAGGGTCACAATGGCCCGATCGGCAATCAGGCGTAGACGGCGCTGCAGCGGAGCCATCAGCTTCTGCACATCACGGATGCTTACCATGTCGTCACCTCTTTTGCCTGCTTCTTGGGTACTTCAACCGGGATCAACATGGCATCGCGAGGCATCAGATTGATGATGGCTTCCCGCCCGTTTTTATCATCCTCCATCAAGGTCACGTTCACGATCAGCCAACTCTCATCCAGCCCCTGGATCTCATCCTTGATGGGGCACATGCGGTTAATGCGCCAGAGCGGTCCGCTGTTGCCTTCCATACCCTGGGTTCGCCATCCGGCCACGGTGATTTCTGTCTGGGTGCCTTCACCCATGCTGCGCTGTTTCTGCCACTGCCCACGCTTGCTGGCTCCGGCCACAGTTGTGACATCCTCAGCAATGATGATGCGAGGGCGATAGCGAGTAACATCCGGATCGATGACGGTCGCCTTCTGACCACCGATAGTTGCCACCGCCGTGCTATCCCACGTCGAGCCGCCGCCGTAGCTGCTGCCCTTAACAATCCATTCAGAGGCCCGATCTCGCATACTGAAGGAACCACGAGCCGCAAGGATGTTTTCACCCAGGATCAGGCTGGCGCCCATCACAGCAGCGCTGGCTTGCGTGAGTACCAGGGCACCACTTTCATTCGTGGTCAACAGGATGGCCCGCTGCTTAGCCAGGCGGTCCATCAGTTCAAAACAGGTCTCGCCCTGCTCAATGGCCACACGGGGGAACGCGGCCCCAACATCACACTCCACGACCACATCGATACCGAATGGCGCACAGATATCACGGGCTACCCGCTCCAGGGTGACATCCTGCCACTGGCCGGTTTTATAGATGGCCGAGCAGTCCACTAAATCGCTGGTCTTACTTCGACCTTGAACGACCCAGCTCACCTCTCTGGCGTCATAACTGGGGATGAAGTCATCAACGTATCCGGTCAATACCAGGTCATTGCCGATATGCACGGTGCAGGCGCTGAGTGGCTTAATCGTCATGATGCTTGGGTTATCCCACTTACGAGTAAGGCTGAGCTCGAAATCCCCGGCGATATCCCGCAGGCTGCGGGTGATACGCACCTTCTGCCAACCGCTGTAGATCTGGCCATCAACGCGCAGGGTTATTACCTCAGCCATCGATCACCTCCATTTTGGTGGTTGGGGTGATGAATGCCGGGTTCTGCAGCTTATTGCTGCTGACAAGGCGGTCACGATATTCGGCGTTGCCATACTGCTGCCAGGCTAATAAGGCCGATGTGGTGGTGGTGGCCAGCACCAATTGACGGCGCCGCGGCAACTGGGTACCGCGTTCGCGGCTATCATTCAGAACCGCCAGGCGCAAATCACGCAAGGCACGCCAGACATCACTCTCACCTGCTTCAACCGCATCCATGGCCAGCTCTGCCAATTTGGCTGCCAGCGTGTTGGCCATCAGCTCCAAATCATCCGCAGTGAGCAACAAATTCCGAGAAGCACCCACCACGCCATCCATCACTACCGGACGGCTCAACTGATTATTGGCTTGGTCACCGGTTAACGACTGGCCGATGGTCACCCCATTGGTAGCATCCGTGGTAAAGGCTCGGTCACTACTTAAATCGGCACTCGCAATAGCGCTGGCCGATGCGGTGGCGGTGGCTCGATCAATCAACTTTGTGAACGTTGCACCATTCGCCAGAGATGATGCCAGTTCATCCGGAGAGTCACTGGTTGATGCTGATGAGGCGATACCGGTGCTGGCATTGCTTTTGATGCCAGACGGCAATCCACCCGTGATGGCCAACTCAGCTCGCATCCCTTCCCAGCGACGGCTAACCGAGTCATAGACAGACAGTGCCCGGATAGGGTCAGTCACCACCCCCTTGATATCTTCGACGATGCCGGTTACCTCGCGGGCCAGCTCTCCCGGGTATGCCAGCAGGCTGCCAACGCTATCCTTGGTACGCATCAAGCGATCGGTCCATTCACGGAACTGATCAGGCAAGGTCGGCAATCCACGGGTTAACTCATCCAGATCATCCAAGAAGGTATCGACCATCGCACCCATGTTGTCGATGCCGGTAATAAACTGGTCCATAAAGGATTGCTCGGCGGCGTTCTGGGCCGCATCAGCGGCATTGCCAAGGGTGGCCGCAGTATCGATAGCGGCAGATGGGAACAATCTTGAACCCGCTTCCCACACTGTGAAATTGACGTAAGCGACCCCGTCCTCTTCATTGTCGAGGCGGTGGCTTACCTCACCCACCTGCACCGTGCGCACACCCCACCAAGGGTGGATCATCTCGCCGGTACCTGGCTGGCCCAGTGCATCCAGCAGGCTGCGGAACTGGGTCAGATAGTCTTTACCGACCACCTTCCCCGAGATTTGTTCATTGGTCAGGATGGCCCCGTTATCTTCGGTCCAGCCAGTTTCACGCTTCGGGTATTCACGAGGGATGGCCCGGCGACCACTCTTCCCATCAACCGTATTTAGCAAGAACTCAACGCCACGGAATGAGGCGGTTAAACGCTCTTCAAAGCTCATTCAAACCCCCGTTATGGCATCAAGCTTGGGCCGGTATCGACGTTGATATTCAGGCCTTGATAGATCCCTCTTGGCTTGGCCGTTGCACCAACAGGCCCATCACTATGCAAGTAGATATCAAGGGCAGACTTTTCAGGTCTGGCTGCCTGTTGATTGTTGGTGGCAAAAAACGCAGATATTTCATCCCAGGCATCTAGAAAGCCAGGAGCGGTAGGAATTGCAGTGTCACCAAGGGTTTGACCTTTCGTGCGATTAATCTTAACGGGTGAAAAGTCAGGGGCCATTTCGGCAATCATTGCAGCCTCGGCAGTAATCAGGCCGCCTCTTAACCCCCACATCAACCACTTTGGCATTTTCCATGAGCCGCCCGGTGGCACTCCACCAGGAGTAAGGTCAAGCCCACCGCCTGGCATATTGACGACATAGACAGGGGTTGCACCCAAAGCCCCCATAGCACCGCCCAGTCCACCGCCTTTTTTCCCTGGCTTGGCGGCGTCCCATACCCCCTTGGTCCAGCGCGCCGCATCCACACCTTTTTTCACAGCCACTAAACCGCCGACAACTAATGCGATATTCTTGCCGGTTTCTAACCAGTTCTGCACAGCATCTGGATCCAGGCTATTAATCGCGTCGGCCAGTTCGGCAATCGGCGCGGCCAACTGCTGATTAGAGAACTGACTCCAGCTATTGCTGATCAGCTGTATAGAGGCGGCAAAGTCGGCAGATGCAACAGCCGCATCATTCATTGTCGTGGTGCCATCACCAGCCACCTTGAGAAATTCGTCAAAGGCTTTGATATCACCGGACTGCACGAACTCAGCAATCACTGGCTTTAATGCGCGCTTGGCCTCATCAGTCAGATTCAATGCAGCGAGGTTGGTAGATAGCCCTTTCGACTTGGTAACAATCTCTTCCATCAGCACCGGCAATGAGCGCATGACTTCCTTGCCCTGCTTGAGTTGTTCGGGATCAAACACATCGATATTGCCCAACTGCTTCAGGCTTTTGACCGTGTCTGGGCGGGTTATATCGCGGATCAGCGACTCGAACGCCGTGACAGCCTCGGTATCAGAGCCAACACCTTGCCGGATGATCTGCAAGGCCGCCCCCAGTTCGGTGACTGCATCAGCACCTTGCCGACCTGTTGCCGCGTAGGCTGCAAAAATCTTCGGGCCTTCTTTGGCCATATTTCCCAGGGTGAACGCACCCTGTTTACCCTGCAGGTTGAGGGTATCAATAGCCCGCATCGCAACATCATTGGATTCGATTGCCAGCTTCTTGAACTCGGTAAAGATGCCGCCCACTTCGGTACCGCCAGCGCCGGTAGCCTGGATAACGGTTGCGATATTCGGCAGGTTTGCCATGGCGTAATCCAGATCACCGGTTTTAGTCAGTATCTCTTCAATCGCGGCTGTGGCTTCTGATGGGTCAATGCGGATACCTTTTAAATTCGATACCCGTTGAATTTCTTCGTAGAGGTCTTTTGATTTTTCGCGGCTAATATCGGCCGCAATCGCAATGCGAGAAATCCGTCTATCTAATTGGGAATAACCACGAACAGCAGAGCCACCGACTACGGCAGCACCCAATGCCACATAGCGATTACCAATCGAATCAATTCCACGACCAACAACAGAGGCAGACATTTTCAGCATATTCATTGCGCGCTGATTATTAGCGGCAAATTGATTCATGCTCTGCCCATATTGACGGGCCTTATTCGACAGATTGCCCGCTAGATTAATAACAATATCGGTGACCAGTTGCTGTCCCATATTATTCCCTATTTCTTTTTAGGCGTGATGGCTTGCTTTAATTGGTCAAAGCGGCGCAGCAAGTGGCGCAGTGGCAAATACTTCAGCTCGACTGCGGGGATGTATTTGCTCATGGCCAACATCATCCCCATGACCGGATCAGCCAGCTGGATCAGATCGCCCCCTGTCGGCCAGCGCTTCGTTTAATGCCATATCCAGCTCCTGGGCTTTGTCTTGCAACATGCCCAAGTCATCTACATGCATCCGTTTGAGCTGCTTGATATCCAGCGGTCCTTGAATCTCGCCGATATATGCTACCTGCCGACACAGCAGGTTCAGGCCATAGAGAACGTCGCTGGTGTAGGCCACGGCCTTGCCGTTATTCACCACCACCTTTTCTGAATCCAGCTGCGCCTCAATCAGATCGGCAGCCGTCAGTTCGCGCAGGCCCACTTCACGATAAAGGAGTGGCTCATCGCCACCCCCCATCGCTTTTAGGCCATGCTTCAGTTCGAAGGTCATCACGGCCATGGTTAGATCCTCACAACCTTGTCACCGAAGAAGGTGGCCGCAATATCACCACTCTCTTCACGCAAACTGGCCGGCTCGTTGGTGGATGCCTTGGTCATCATGTAGCTGACGCCGTTATCACCTTCCCAGGTGAGCGTGGCATCTTCGATGGCGTTGATATCGATCACGTCCACATCTTCATCAGCGGCGATGACCAACTCGATACTGGGGGCCGCGTACTTCTTGCTCTTGCCCCATACCTTGCCGGGGCCTACATGCTGGGTCCGGGTATAGCCACCCGGATTCAGCGTGGCACCACCCTTGGTTTTGATCTGCTTACCATTGCTGCGAATGGTCACTTCGCCCAGGATTTGTCCCATGGTGCTCCCCTTAGAGTTTGAATTGGATCAGGCTGGCGAACACGCGCAGCTGGTTGACGACATCCGGATGGCACACGCAGTTCAAGCGGTTGCGATCGGACGTGTCGCGATAGACCTCCAAGGACTCCTTGAACAGGTCATAATTTTCCATCAGACCTGAAGAGACCCAGCCCAGCGCCACTTCCAGCAAGGCCTGACGCATCAGCTCCGGCGTCACAACCGGTTGACCTGGCTCCAGCAGCGGCAACACGTTGTCATCGGCCAGCTTATGGCGCGGGTAACGGTTGGTGACCATGACCGAGATGTCATAACGCATCTTGCCCAGGGTGGCCGGTGTCGTGATGTCCAGGTAAGACGGATCCGGGTCACCGTAGGTGTTCTGCTGGTACATCGACACTTCACGTTCGATGGCCACGACGTCACCTGGCTGGATCTGGTAGGTCGCAATGCCGGACTTGAGCAGGTTGTTGCGCTCATCAAAAGCGAACCGGTCGGCCTTAGCTGGGGCCAATATGCCGGGCAGAACCAGCGTCTGCAGCGGCCGAGCTGGATCAATCGCCAGATAGTAAGCCGCAACACCGCAATAGCTGGCTGCAAAGTCCCAGGGTGAAGATGGGGATTTGCTGGTGCCCAGGCACGAGATCAGGAAGTCATTGCGCGACTCACCGAAGGTGATGGTCTGGCCGTAAGTGCCACGGAAGGCGGTATAAGCGATCCCCTCAATCATCTTGAGCGGACCCCAACGCTCCAACAACTCATCGCGCAGAGTGTTCATGCTGGCGGTGTCATTGAACGGCGTCATCAAATGGTTGTACCACTCGTCCGGCATGGCCGCGATGACAGCCGACATGTCCGGAGAGCCAGAGCCACCCGTCATAGCAGCGGCCGTGACGGTCACACCCGGCGGCAACTGTTCACCCGCGTAGTAGTTAAAGCGCAGGTCGATATTGTTACCGGTCAGCCCCTTCCACTTGGCTGTTACATTGACCTTGGCGGTATCTACGCCATCCACAGCAGCAATCACCGGCAGATTCTTCTTGCCATTAATAGCGGCCGCAACACTGGTTGCCACCTGAGCAGCGGTCGCAGCGGCGGCGACGCCAACCTGCAGCGCTTGACCTGCGATCAACAAGTAGAGAGTACCGGCAGAGGTTGCGGGGCCAGTAAAGGTGTACGAACCGACAGCCGCTGCACCCGCCGACAACTCGCCGATCGGCAGCGCAAATGTGCGGGTATAGCTGTTGGCCTCGCGATACCGCTTGGCAGCCAGTGCCATCATGGAGCCAGCACCGAACAGGCTATCGATAGCGGATTCGCTAATCGGGATCTCGACTACCGCCAACGGCGTTGCGGTACCGGCATCTGCGCCGCTGTCGATCATCTGACCGAAGAGCATCACGTTCTGGTCCTGGGCGATATTGCCGCTCAGTGCCTGCGAGTTATCAATCTGGATATAGACGAGCGGTACCCGCACATCATTGGGGATAGATCCGAGAGCCATGGTTACTCCTTGGTCGGTTTAGACTTGGCAGCCTTGGCCACCGTTGTTACTTCAACCACATCGCCATCAGCGAGGCGTTTGATCCAGAAGCTGGTGCGGGGCACAACTTCACCCTCGGCGGCCAGCTTGGTGCCGTCAGGCTTTTTAATCGTCAGCCCGTCAGCGGGTTTGAGTTTGAGTTCCATTGATTCCTCACGGTGTGTCAGCTGCAGGGAGTACAACCTCGGCCTCACAGACCGGGGCACCATCGGCTATTTCTGCGCGCCAGTCGAAGCGCAAGAAGTCTTCCAGCGTGGCCATATCCAGCTGTTCATCCAGCGGCCAGTCTTGTCGCCACGTCACAGCCCAGATCGCGACGCCCTTCTTGTCGGTCTTGATGGCATAGAGGTTCTGCATCGAGACAGCTTCAGGGGATTTGACCGCGCCCGTACCTTTCCAGCCGCCCTTAATCATCAGAGCCTTGGCCAGACGACCGGCGATCACTTCTGCTCGCTGGTCTTTGGCATAGGCAAAGACATCAGCGCAGAACACATAAGCCGCAAACTCGATAGTGCCTACGAGCTGATTGCCCTGATTTTCCATCCGGGGCACGCGCAATGCCGTTACCCGAACGCCGCCATCTCGGGTGCTCATCCAGCGGTCCAGCTCTTCGGCCTTGTCAAACTGGCCGATGTGACGCTCGACGATCTGCACGCGATCAATTTGACGATCGGCACCCGCGCCAGAGGCCTGCAGATGGGGGATCAGGTATTTCACAACAGCATCACAAGCGGATACCGTGCTACCGATGGTGCCAAAATCAGGGCGGCTCATAGGCCTGCCTCCTTCATCACGTCTTGCCAAAAGTCGCCGATCACCGCGAGCAGTTCGGTCTGGTTGTCACTGGACAGGCCAAGATATTCCCGCTTTGGCATCTCCATCTGGCGGGTGAATGACCCCACAGACTGATAGACCGGGAATTTCAGCACCTTGCCAAAAGCCTGGGTAATGCGGCGGATGTGGGCCGGAACCTGCACCGAACCGCTGAACCCATCTTGATGAACACCGGCATATGCCAGTGCTGACCCCACCCGAACGTGGTTGCGTTGTACCTGGTACTCGATGCTATCGAGCAGATCACCTTCACCCTGCAGCAGGGATTGGTTGCCATGCCGGGTCTTGGCATAGGCCGCTGACCACGGCGTCCACGCAGTACCATCCGGTGCGGTCTTCTCATCGCTGATGCGGCGGCGCGTCTGGCTTTCAACCACAGCACCAATGCTTTCAAGCAGTTCAGACTTGTAGTCGTTCCGGCCAAGGTGATCGATCAGACGCTGATATCGGATCAGCTCTGCACCTCGGGTATCGACCTGCACCGACAGGGCCATTACAGCACCCCTTTCAGGCTGTTCCTGGTGAACAGGCGCTCGTTGTCTTGCACCAGTTCAACCTTGCCAACAGAACCCTCTGGCGGCATGTCCGGGGTTGGCAGACCAAGGTCAAGCTTGCCGCTGGCCATCTCCTGCAACTGCTTAATGGCGCGGTCATAGCGGTCCTGCAGCAGGTCGGTGACCTGGTTATCCCGATCTCCCAACCAATAGAAGGCAATGACCACGGCAATTCGCTTGAGCAGATCCGGAACCTCGGGCAACGGCAGCACATAGCGGCGACTCAACCGACCATTGATTTCATCATCCGCCGTCGCCAGCGCCTCATTAATCCAGGTATCGTTGAGGGTGTCGGTCGAACGGTCGAGAGCAAGGTTGTAGAGCATGCTCTCATCCCGATCCACCAAGTCCTGTTTCGCCGCATAGATAGCCATGGCTTAGTCCCGGATCACGGTGCTATCGGCCAGAACGGTAAGCCATGGCTCGTTATAAACGCGCTGGGCTTCTTCAGCAGTCAGATAGCAACAGGGCATATCG
Source organism: Tolumonas sp. (assembly GCA_028683735.1). Lineage (GTDB taxonomy): Bacteria > Pseudomonadota > Gammaproteobacteria > Enterobacterales > Aeromonadaceae > Tolumonas. The sequence continues at coordinate 13,499 of JAQUHG010000044.1, forward strand.
CACTGATGAACAACAGGCACATCCTCGTGGCTGGTCACAATGAACACCCGAGTGGCACTGGATTGCAGGAAGTGGATACCACAACGCCAGAACCCGCCTTGCGGGCGCGCCTTCACATCAAAGTGCCCAATCAGCCAGGATGGCTGGTCAGCATCAGCGCCCATGATCAAAGAAGCAGCGGCGGTTTGCTCTTCATCCAAACCGTCATTCAGCTCCTGGGTGTTCGACTGCAGGCCTTCGCCCTGGGTGACGGTGGTCAGCTCCTGGGTGTTCGGCTGCAAGCCTTCGCCCTGGGTGACGGTGGTCAGCTCCTGGGTGTTCAGCTGCAGCCCTTCACCCTGGGTGCCAGTGGTCAGCTCCTGGGTATTCGGCTGCAGGCCTTCGCCCTGGGTGCCAGTGGTCAGCTCCTGGGTGTTCGGCTGCAAGCCTTCACCCGGGGTGCCAGTGGTCAGCTCTTGGGTGTTCGGCTGCAAGCCTTCGCCCTGGGTGACGGTGGTCAGCTCCTGGGTGTTCGGCTGCAAGCCTTCGCCCTGGGTGCCGGTGGTCCCGGTATCAGTAACAGCCTTTTTGCTTTGTGGGGTTCCGGCTTTAGCCATGACTCACGCTCCTTTAATGATTCATCAAAGGCGGCTTACACCGCCTTTGATCTTTTTGCCCAGTGATGGTCTCGGACATTCCGGTGATGATCGTTAGACCAGGTACGGACTGACCACGACCTCGACATCCTTGTAGTAGATATTTGCTGCTCCAGCTGCATCGGTGACGGCATCAATCAGCGCCTTGGCTGCGGCACGATTTGCATAGCCAACCACCAGAGTGGTGTGGCGCGTGCCGAGTGGAACACCGCTGGACTTCTTCATCTCTCCCAGCATCTTGACGGCCTGCTCGTAGTTCGCTTTGTTGAGCGTGGCCTTCGAGCCGATTGCTGTCTGCGGGAAGCCGAATCCGACATTGCAACGGCCATCGGTACCGGCGGCCAGCTGGTTGTTGAACCAGGTGTACTCCTCGCTCGGGTTCATATTCTTGAACTCGAACGGGCGACGGTTCTGGAAGATGATCGGCTTGAGCACCTTTGAGGTATCGAGCAGGAACCAGGGCGATCCCACATCGGTGGCAGGATTGCCGACCACATTGGAGTAGGTAGAGGCAGGCGTAGTATCGAGCGGATGATCAGAATCGAAGAAATTCTGGCCATCGAAGCAGAGCGTGGTGAAACCTGTCTTGAGCAAGCCGAAGGTCAGCTCGTCGGGGAACAGCGCTACGTCTTCGCCAAATTTCTGGGCGATGGGGCCATAGATGCCGATCTGATCGTCATCGACATTTTCACGTTTGACGGTGATTGAGGTTTCCCAGGTCTTGTTCTCGATAGCATAGCCATGGGCACCAAGGGCCACGAGCTGACGCGCACCGACCCACTCTTGGATGCCGGGGATATCTTTCATCCAGCCGTAATAATTGGCTGCGCCAGTGCTCGGCACTTCTGTAGCGATCATGCTCCACTGCGGCTTGGCGGCAGATACACCGGCGGTATAGGAGGCATTCATTGCCACGAACAGGTCATAGACGATTTGTGCTTCGTTAGGGACTGCCATTATTGGGCTCCTTCAATTTGTTTCAGACTGGCCAGATACAACTCAGGCTTGATATTCATCTTTCGGCACATGGCCAGCTGGTTATCGTTCAGCTCGCCAG
>JAQUHG010000045.1 GCA_028683735.1 Tolumonas sp.
GCATTGATGGAACCATAAGAAAGCGTAATTGAACCGCCCAACGCTTCTAAAACCAGAAAAGAGACAATGCCTAGTGCGCTATTGGCAATCCAAGTTGCTGACCACTTGCGGGCGCGTTTCGAGGTAAAGCGCAACGCGAAGTCTTCCAACATCTCATTGGCAACTAACTTATTGTATTTACGCCGATTAGTAGGAACCTTTTGCATAATAGGCAGTGCTTCCATTCATGATAAGTAGCTCTTGATTGCACTCCTTGCGATCAAGTGAGGAAAGGCATCCTCCCACATCAGTGTATCGAATTATCAGCCATTCACCTATGCGTCATTTGACGTAGTTTTCTGCACGATATGCGCATATTCAGCCTGCTGTTTTTTCTCAATACTGAACCTGCTTGTTCAAAGGGTGATTGTCTTGAAACTTCAAGTGAACAGACACCGAGACAGGGTTTGTTTATCGCTGAAAACTAATTTAAGGAAGAATACGCATGAAAAGGAAACTACTCGCAAGTTCTATTCTGGTTGCCTCTTTGTTTGGTGGTCACGCGTTTGCCGCAGATGGCACCATCAAAGTGGGTGTGTTGCACTCGCTGTCGGGCACCATGGCGATCAGTGAAACCACACTGAAAGACACCATGCTGATGCTGATTGATGAGCAGAATAAGAAAGGTGGCTTGCTGGGCAAAAAACTGGAGCCTGTGGTAGTTGACCCTGCGTCAAACTGGCCGTTGTTCGCGGAAAAAGCACGTGAATTAATTCAAAAAGACAAAGTCTCGGCTATTTTCGGTTGCTGGACTTCCGTTTCCCGTAAATCAGTGCTGCCGGTAGTGGAAGAACTGAACAGCGTGCTGTTCTACCCAGTGCAGTATGAAGGGGAAGAGTCATCCAAAAACGTATTCTACACTGGCGCTGCACCTAACCAGCAGGCGATCCCAGCTGTTGATTATCTGATGGATCAAGGCGTGCAGCGTTGGGCATTGCTGGGTACTGACTATGTGTATCCACGTACCACCAACAAAATTCTCGAAGCTTATCTGAAATCTAAAGGCGTGAAAGCGTCTGACATCATGGTGAACTACACCCCGTTTGGTCACTCCGATTGGCAGTCTATCGTGGCGGATGTGAAGAAATTCGGTTCCGCTGGTAAGAAAACTGCCGTGGTTTCTACCATCAACGGCGATGCGAATGTGCCGTTCTATAAAGAGTTAGGCAACCAAGGTGTTTCTGCACAAGACATCCCAGTGGTGGCGTTCTCTGTCGGTGAAGAAGAGCTGTCAGGCATCGACACCAAACCGTTGGTGGGCCATCTGGCGGCATGGAACTACTTTGAAAGCGTAGACACCCCAGCCAACAAAGATTTCATCGAAAAATGGCACAAATTCACCGGTAAAAAAGAGCGCGTGACCAACGACCCTATGGAAGCGACTTACATCGGTTTCAACATGTGGGTGAAAGCGGTTGAGAAAGCAGGCACCACTGACCCAGCGAAAGTACAAGATGCCCTGATCGGTGTCTCTGTTCCGAACCTGACAGGCGGTTACGCAGCCATGATGCCAAACCATCACATCACCAAACCTGTGCTGATCGGCGAAATTCAAGACGACGGCCAGTTCGAAGTGGTGTCTGAAACCAAAGGCACAGTGGTTGGTGACGAATGGTCTGACTTCTTACCAGGCTCAAAAGACCTGATCTCTGATTGGCGTAAACCGCTGTCATGCGGCAATTTCAACGTCAAAACAGGTAAATGCGGCGGTTAATTTCGCAATGTACAGGGTGGGAGAGATCCCGCCCTGATTTCAGCGTTCGCGCAGAATTCACAGATTCAAAACATAAGAGAAGACGTTTTATTTTCTCTGGGACAAGGAAAGCATGATGCGATTAATACAGGCAGGATGCAGTCGAATCATCGTAGTGGGTTTAACCCTGATGATAGGTCTCTGGAGTGTCATGGCACAGGCGATGACCACCGATGAGGCATTAAAAGCACTGAGTGGTCGTGATTTCACGGTGAAACAAGAAGCCATCACGACCATTGCTGCCAGCGGCGAGTCTTATGCAGCTGATCTTTTTACGGCGCTGGATAAAGGAGAGCTGTTTTTCCGTAAAAGTGACGAACTGATGGTCATTCGTCAGGGCGACACCTTTGTTAATTTAACCGACAAACAAGCGGTTGCCGGTGACAGTTCTGATTTCAAACGTGTGGCGATGAACAATGCGCTGCGCCGCCAAATTGCTGAATTATCAGCCCAACTGGCCTTAAATGATCCGAATGCAGAGAAACGCCTGAACGCAGTGAAATCGATGCTGGGGAAGGTGGCGGATTCCGATCGTGCTGCGCTGATTGCCCATCAACAAAAAGAGACCGATGTTAAGGTGTTAGCGGCCTATGACATGGTGATCGCATTTAGTAAATTAGTCGATAACGATGCGGCAGTACGCCTGAGCGCCGTCGATGCACTCAGTGAAGTGCATAACCCGGAAGTCGTAGGGCAGTTGAAATCAGTCGCGCAGAACGATGCCGACACCAAAGTGAAAGCGGCCGCAGCAACAGCGGTGAAAAAGCTGGAACGCAGCCAGTCATTTTACAGTGGCATTGAAACACTCTATTTCGGCATCAGCCTTGGTTCTATTTTAGTGCTTGCAGGCATTGGTCTGGCGATCACCTTTGGTGTGATGGGCGTCATCAACATGGCGCACGGCGAGATGATGATGCTGGGTGCCTACACCACCTTTGTGATGCAAAAACTGTTACCGAATGAACCGGGCATTGCGTTACTGCTTTCTATTCCTGCGGCATTTTGTGTCTCGGGGCTGATCGGAATTGTCATTGAGCGCAGTGTGATTCGCTTCTTATATGGCCGCCCGCTCGAAACTCTGCTGGCAACCTTTGGCATCAGCTTGCTGCTACAACAAGCGGTGCGATCGATTTTCTCGCCACTGAACCAAAGCGTGGTGATGCCATCGTGGATGAGCGGCACATGGGTGTGGAACGACTTTCTCTCCCTGACGCTGAACCGCATGTTCATCATTCTGTTTAGTCTGTTGGTTTTCGCTGGCCTGATGTGGTTGCTGAAACGCAGTCGTCTGGGTTTGGAAGTCCGTGCTGTTTCGCAAAACCGCGCCATGGCTCGCAACATGGGCGTTCGCTCTGACTGGGTAAATGCCAGAACCTTTGGTTTGGGTTCAGGAATCGCCGGAATTGCCGGTGTGGCGTTGTCTCAGCTGACCAATGTGGGCCCGAACTTAGGTCAGGGTTACATCATTGATTCCTTCATGGTAGTGGTGTTTGGTGGCGTCGGTAATTTATGGGGCACGCTTGTGGCGGGTCTGTCACTGGGTGTGGCGAATAAATTGCTGGAACCTTATGCCGGCGCTGTGCTGGCAAAAATCCTGATTCTGGTTGCGATCATTCTGTTCATTCAGAAACGCCCGCGCGGACTGTTCCCGCAACGTGGCCGTGCGGTTGAGGGCTAAAAACATGCTATTCAATTCTGTACTCAAAGATAAAGCAGGCCTGAGTTTGCTCAGTGCCATTCTGGTTGGCTCGGTGCTGGTGGTGTTATCGAACCTGCTGTTACCGCAAGACAGCATGCTGTATGTCGGTTCCAACACGGTCACTTTGTTAGGTAAATATCTTTGTTATGCCCTGCTTGCCGTGGCACTTGATTTAGTCTGGGGTTATCTCGGCATTTTAAGTCTCGGTCACGGGGCTTTCTTTGCGCTGGGCGGTTACGCGATGGGCATGTATCTGATGCGTCAGATCGGCACGCGCGGTGTATACGGTGATCCGGTTCTGCCTGATTTCATGGTGTTTCTGAACTGGCATGAACTGCCGTGGTTCTGGTATGGCATGAACCATTTCTGGTTCGCCATGCTGATGGTGCTGTTGGTGCCGGGGCTGCTCGCGTTTGTGTTTGGCTGGCTGGCATTTCGCTCTCGTGTGACCGGCGTTTATCTGTCGATCATGACGCAGGCGATGACCTACGCATTGCTGCTGGCGTTCTTCCGCAATGAAATGGGTTTTGGCGGTAATAACGGCTTAACTGACTTTAAAGACATCATCGGTTTTAGTCTGACCGACGATGCCACCCGTGCGGCGTTATTCCTCATTACGGCCATTGTGCTCTGTTTGGCTTACTTGGTTTGTCGCGTGATTGTTGGCTCCAAGCTGGGGCGTGTTGCGGTCGCGATCCGTGATGCCGAGATGCGCACCCGCTTTATGGGCTATCGGGTGGAATATTTCAAACTGGCGATCTTCGTGTTCTCCGCCATGTTGGCAGGGATCGCAGGCGCTTTGTATGTGCCACAAGTCGGCATTATCAATCCGGGCGAATTCTCGCCGCTGAACTCGATTGAGCTGGTGATCTGGGTCGCTGTCGGTGGTCGAGCCACGCTCTATGGCGCGGTGGTTGGTGCAATTTTGGTGAATTACGCTAAGTCGGTGTTTACCGGCATTTTGCCCGATGAGTGGCTCTATGCACTGGGCGCACTGTTCGTGCTGGTGACGCTGTTCCTGCCAAAAGGCGTGACAGGTCTACTCAATCGCAAGGAGGCGGTGTGATGAACATGTTTGCACAAACCAAAATTTTAACACCGACCTACTGGCGTGAGCGCATGGCGCCGCCAGTGCCAGCGAAACTCGATTTACGTCATGGCGTGATCCTCTATCTGGAGGACATCAACGTCAGTTTTGATGGCTTTAAAGCACTGAACAATCTCAACCTTTACATCAATAAAGGCGAGTTGCGTTGCATCATCGGCCCGAACGGGGCAGGCAAAAGCACCATGATGGATGTGATCACTGGTAAAACGCGCCCAGATACCGGCTCGGCGTGGTTTGGTCAAAACATCAACTTGTTGGCACTCGATGAACCAGCAATTGCCGAGGCGGGCATCGGGCGTAAATTCCAAAAACCAACCGTGTTTGAACCGCTGACGGTGGAAGAGAACCTTGAACTGGCCATGGCGGGGAATAAGGGCGTCTGGCAAACCTTTGTCAGCAAACTGTCTGGCGAAGATCGCGATCATCTTGAAGCGACGCTGTTGCTGATTGGTCTGGTTTCTGAGCGCCATCGCCAAGCCGGTGTGTTGTCACACGGTCAAAAGCAGTGGCTGGAAATCGGCATGTTGCTGATGCAGCGCCCGGAATTGCTGCTGGTCGATGAACCGGTAGCGGGTATGACACATCAGGAGATGGAACGTACCGCTGAATTGCTGAAACAGCTCGCCGGAAAACACTCGGTCGTCGTCGTTGAGCACGATATGGATTTCGTGCGCTCGATTGCCAATAAAGTCACGGTATTACATCAAGGCTCGGTGCTGGCAGAAGGCACCATGAGTCAGGTACAGGCTGATCCGAAAGTGATCGAGGTCTATCTGGGGGAATCTGCATGCTGAAGTTATCGGGCATTAATCAGTTTTACGGCCAATCGCACACACTGTGGGATCTGGATATCGAGATCGCGCAAGGCGAATGCCTCTGCCTGATGGGGCGAAATGGCGTGGGTAAAACCACGCTGTTGAATGTGTTGATGGGCAATTGCCAGTTAAAAGCGGTCAAATTGAATTTGATGGTCAAGACATCAGCAAATTCTCGGTAGAACGTCGTGCGGAAATTGGTATCGGTTACGTGCCGCAGGGGCGGCAGATTTTCCCGCTGTTAACGGTGGAAGAGAACCTCAAAATTGGCTTGCCGGCGCGTCGCGATAACAAACGTCAGATCCCCGAGCAGGTGTATGAACTGTTTCCTGTGCTGAAAGAGATGAAACAGCGCCGTGGAGGCGATTTATCCGGCGGCCAGCAACAACAGCTCGCGATTGGTCGTGCGCTGGTACTTGATCCGAAATTACTGATTTTAGATGAACCGACCGAAGGCATTCAGCCGAACATCGTCAGTGAAATAGGTGACATCATCCGCAAACTCAACCGTGATATCGGCCTTACCGTGCTGTTAGTTGAACAGAAACTGCCGTTTGCCCGCAAAGTCGGCGATCGCTTCTGCCTGCTCGATCGCGGTCGTCGAGTTGCCGATGGTCTGATGGCTGATTTGAACGAAGGGCTGATCAAGGAATATCTGACGGTATGACGATGCAGCCTCTGTTAACACCCGTTCAGCAATCCGGCTGGCAAGCGCATTTGTCACTCGGTTTTTCCCTGCGTGGTAATCAAACCGTATTGGCCGAGCGTCGCCAATACGGTCCGTTAACAGTACAGCGCCCGTTTTACCCTGAAGGCATGCCTTGCCATCTCTACCTGCTGCATCCACCGGGTGGCGTGGTCGGTGGCGATGAACTCGATGTGCAAATAAGGGTGAAACAGGAAGCACATGCGCTGCTGACGACCCCCGGTGCTACCAAGTTTTATCGCAGCGCAGGGCCACAATCGACGGTCACACAAACCTTCCAATTGGCGGCAGGCGCTGCACTGGAGTGGCTGCCGCAAGATAACATTCTGTTTCCCGGTGCCAATTTGCAACTGCAGAGCACCTTTCATCTGGAAAGTGATTCGCGGTTAATTGCTTGGGAGTGCATTTCACTTGGGCGGCCCGTCAATGAAGAGCGATTTTTGGAAGGGCAGCTCCGCAGCCGTTGGCGTGTCTATCGTAATCAGCGCTTATGCCTGAACGAATCGTTACGGGTACTGGATGCAGCTGATTTAGATCGTCGAGCGGGTTTAGCGGGTTATCCGCTGGTCGCGACGCTCATCGCATCGCCTTGTTCGGAAACAGAACGCGAATTGGTGCGCGAATTACTGCAAGGCTACACGGCACCGGCTGGTGTGACCTTACTCAATGACTTACTGATTGTGCGCTTGTTGGGTGCCCACAACGAGCCGTTACAACAATTAATGCAGACGATTTGGCAAGCATTGCGCCCGACGGTGATTGGGTGCCCGGCATGTCGTCCGCGGATCTGGAATACCTGATTACGGTTTACAAGGAGAACAAGATGGATCTGACCCCTCGCGAAAAGGACAAGTTACTGCTGTTTACCGCCGCACTGGTGGCCGAGCGACGTAAAGCGCGTGGTTTAAAACTCAATCATCCGGAAGCGATTGCGCTGATCAGTGCCGCGATTTTGGAAGGGGCCCGAGATGGCCTGACGGTTGCGGAGTTGATGAATTACGGTCGCACCATTCTGACTCGCGATGAGGTGATGGATGGCATACCCGAGATGATCCCCGATGTGCAAGTCGAGGCGACATTCCCTGACGGCACCAAGCTGGTCACTGTTCATCACCCCATCATTTAAGGAGCGCCTATGATCCCCGGAGAAATTCAGGTTGCTGATGGCGATCTGTTACTGAACGAAGGCCGCGCGATGTTACAAGTGGCCGTTGCCAACACTGGCGATCGCCCGATCCAGATCGGTTCGCATTACCACTTTTTTGAAACTAACCCTGCTTTGCAGTTTGATCGTGCTGCCACGCGCGGTTTTCGCCTTGATATTCCTGCTGGCACCGCGGTGCGTTTCGAACCGGGCCAGACTCGCACGGTCACGTTGGTGGCATATGCTGGTCGCCGCCATGTCTATGGCTTTCGTGGTGATGTCATGGGCCCGTTAGATGACGAAGGATCGGGAGTTCCGGTATGAGTATTATTTCAAGACAAGCCTATGCCGATATGTTCGGCCCAACCACGGGTGATCGCGTGCGGTTGGCTGACACCGAGTTATGGCTGGAAGTGGAAAAAGATTTCACTATTTATGGCGACGAAGTGAAATTCGGTGGCGGGAAAGTCATCCGCGATGGTCAGGGGCAAGGGCAGGCTCTGAGCCGTGATTGCCTTGATTTGGTGATCACCAATGCGCTGATCATCGATCATTGGGGCATCGTCAAAGCCGACATCGGCGTGAAAAATGGCCGCATTGCCGGCATCGGCAAAGCCGGTAACCCAGATGTGCAACCGGGTGTGACATTAGTCATTGGTCCCGGCACCGAAGTGATTGCAGGCGAAGGTTCGATTGTCACTGCGGGTGGCATCGACAGCCACATTCATTTCATCTGCCCACAACAGATCGACGAAGCGCTCTGCTCTGGCGTGACTACCATGTTGGGCGGTGGCACCGGTCCGGCAACGGGCACCAATGCCACCACCTGTACGCCGGGCCCTTGGTATATGGCGCGTATGCTCGAAGCGGCAGAAAGCCTGCCGATGAACTTGGGTTTTCTCGGGAAAGGCAATGCCAGCTTACCCGATGCGCTGCATGAGCAGGTTGCTGCCGGTGCAATTGGCCTGAAACTGCATGAAGATTGGGGTTCTACCCCCGCGTCGATTGATAACTGCCTGACTGTGGCGGAAGAGACTGACACGCAAGTGGCCATTCATACTGACACGCTAAACGAAAGCGGTTTTGTTGAAGACACGCTGGCAGCAATTGGTGATCGCACCATTCACACTTATCACACCGAAGGCGCGGGCGGTGGTCATGCGCCCGATATCATCAGGGCGTGTGGGCTGGCAAACGTGCTGCCGTCTTCCACAAACCCAACGCGCCCTTACACCGTGAATACCGTCGATGAACATCTCGACATGCTGATGGTCTGCCACCATCTCGACCCAGCCATTCCTGAAGATGTCGCGTTTGCAGAATCACGCATTCGCCGTGAAACCATCGCAGCGGAAGATATTCTGCATGATCTTGGCGCATTCTCGATGATTTCGTCCGATTCCCAAGCGATGGGACGTGTCGGCGAGGTGATCACGCGCACTTGGCAGACCGCGCATAAAATGAAAGTGCAACGCGGCAGCCTTGGCGGCGACCCGGCACGACATGACAATACACGTATTAAGCGCTATATCGCCAAATACACCATTAACCCTGCATTAGCGCACGGCATCAGCCATGAAGTCGGTTCGATCGAACCGGGTAAATTGGCCGATTTGGTGCTGTGGCGTCCGGCTTTCTTTGGTGTCAAACCGTCCATGATTTTGAAGGGTGGCATGATTGCCGCAGCACCGATGGGTGATGCCAATGCATCGATTCCAACGCCACAACCGGTGCATTTCCGTCCGATGTTTGGTGCGCTCGGTCGTGCCATGCATTCGACCCGTATGACGTTCCTGTCTGGCTTGGCTATTCGCTCTGGTTTGCCTGCGCAACTGGGGTTAAACAGCCTGATTGGGGAAGTGAAAAACTGCCGCTCAGTGAAGAAAGCACACATGATCCATAACAATTGGCAGCCGTTGATTGAAGTCGACAGCCAGACTTATCAAGTGCGCGCCAATGGCGAATTACTGACGTGCGAACCGGCTGCGGTGTTGCCGATGGCGCAACGATATTTTTTATTCTAAAGGCGAATTTGGGAACTCAAGATGATTCGACTTACACAACGTTTAACGGCAGAACAGACAGCAGGCAAAACGATAGCAACAACGCTGACACTGCCGATCGATTTGCGTATCAAAAGCCGTCTGAAAGTCACTTTAGATAATGGTGATGCAGCTGGTCTATTCCTGACTCGCGGTCAGCTATTACGTGGCGGCGAGTGTCTGACCGACGATGCGGGCTCAGTTGTCGTGATGGTAAAAGCCGCCGAAGAGCAGGTTTCTACCGTGCGCTGTGATGACCTTTTATTGCTGAGCCGCATCTGCTATCACCTCGGTAATCGTCATGTACCGCTGCAAATAGAAGGCGGTTTTGCCCGTTATCAGCATGATTATGTGCTCGATGAAATGGTGGTTGGTTTAGGTGGCTCGGTTGTGGTTGAGCTTGCCCCATTTGAACCAGAGGCGGGTGCGTACCAATCGCAAGCGGGCGCAGGGCATCACCACCATCATGATGATCACGAACATGGTCACAGCCATGATCATCCGCATGCAACCAGTGCAGCGACCGTCGTGCCGATGCATGGTTTTTTAAAAACGTCATAAGCAAACAAAAGGAATTGAATATGGACAAATCACGCATGACCACCGCACTCGTTCTGATGTTACTGACAACTCCGGCATTTGCTCACCCTGGGCACATGGAGCACGGCTTATCGTCTGGCTTGCTGCATCCAATGACCGGTTTAGATCACCTCATGATGTTACTGAGCAGTGGCTTTCTGGCGGCATTGACGGAGCGTCGCTTATCGCTGCCATTATTGACCTTGCTGGCAATGGTGGTTGGCACCGCTGCGGGTGTGTTGTTGGGCGGTAATAATCTGGTGGAACCACTGGTGCTGGCCTCTCTCTGGTTTGCGGGAGCCTTGATGTTTGCGCCAAATCGCTTGTCAGTATTGAGCTGGATGATGCCTTGCTTTGCGCTGTTCCATGGTTGGGCACATGGTGTTGAAGCGCCTGTCGGGCAAGTCGCGTTGTTCACTGCGGGTGCTGTGGTTTCCTCGCTGGTGTTGCTGACAGTGGGTTATGCGGTTGGCAGTAAAGCAAACCACGTTGCATGGCTGAAAAAAGGCTGGGCGGCAGCGGTGTTTGCCTCGGCGTCAGCTCTGTTGGTGGGTTAACTCATGACTTTTTCAGCGCTTAACGAAACCTCGCCAGTTAGTTGGTTACAGCTGTTTCAACTGATGAGCCCTAATTTGCCAGTGGGTGGGTTTACCTATTCGCAAGGGCTGGAATGGGCCGTTGAAACTGGCTGGGTTAAAAATTCCGCTGAATTTGAACAATGGCTGACTGATCAGATGGACGAAGGGCTGGTCTATCTCGACTGGCCGCTTCTCAACCGCCTTTACGTTGCTGCCCAGCAAGATGATCTGACGGCTTTTGTTGACGCTATCGATTTGCTGGTCGCGAGTCGCGAAAGCGAAGAGTTCCGCCTGGAAGAGGGGCAGCGCGGTGATGCGTTTTACCGTGTGATCAAAGATTGGGGCATTCCTGGTATTGCTGATATGGCCGTTCATTTGAAACGTTCACAACTGGCCGGCATGGCGTGGTTTGGCGCAAAAACCAGCCTCAGTGTCGAGCAACTGGCGTTGGGCTGGGGGTTCGCATTGCTGGAAGGTGCCGTCATGGCCGCCATTAAATTAGTACCTATTGGTCAGCAAGCGGGTCAGACATTGTTAAGAAAGTTATCCGCGCAACTGCCTGAAAAATACCAGCGGGCTTGTACTGTGCAAGACGATGAGATCGGCGGCAGTTTAACCTGCCTCGCCATCGCCAGCGCATGCCACGAAATACAATACACGCGGTTATTCCGCTCATAACCAGATTGGAAAGGACACTCTTATGACTCAGACATCATCCCCATTACGAGTTGGCGTTGGCGGGCCGGTTGGCTCCGGCAAGACTGCGTTGTTAGAAGTATTATGTAAAAAGATGCGCGATCACTTTGAGATTGCCGTCGTCACCAACGATATCTACACCAAAGAAGATCAGCGGATTTTAACCGAAGCAGGTGCGTTAGCTGCCGAGCGTATTGTCGGCGTGGAAACTGGCGGCTGCCCACACACCGCGATCCGTGAAGATGCATCGATGAATCTGGCCGCTGTCGAAGCGTTGAGCGAAAAATTCGGTAACCTCGATGTGGTTTTTGTTGAGAGCGGCGGTGACAACTTGAGTGCCACCTTTAGCCCAGAATTGGCTGATATGACCATCTATGTAATTGACGTAGCGGAAGGGGAGAAAATCCCACGCAAAGGCGGGCCAGGCATTACCAAATCCGATTTATTAGTGATCAATAAAATCGATTTGGCCCCGTATGTTGGTGCTCGTTTAGATGTGATGGAATCAGACACCAACCGCATGCGGCCAGAGAAACCTTGGACTTTCACCAATCTGAAAACCGGTCAGGGAGTGGATACCATTATCGACTTTATCGTGACGCATGGCATGTTAACGCCAAAAGCATAAGCGATACGAAGGCCCTGAATTTATCTAAATGATTCAGGGCGTTACGCGATTTGATCTAAGTTCATACGAGCAGATCTGGAATTCGCACCGGCATGAATTCTGGATTTTGGAAGTGTTCAACCAGCGCATCAAACACGATACGAACTCGTGGCGGAACAGGGCCACTTTGCGGGCGATAAATATAGACATCCCACTCATCTGTTAGCTCATAGTCAGTAAGTACCGGAACTAATAGCCCTTTTTTAATGTAAGGGGCGGCAACTGACACTGAAACCTGACCAAAACCAATGCCATGCAAAATAGCCTCAAATTCAGCATCGGCATCATCAGTTATTAGTACAGGGTTTTCGGGAGTAATGTGGATATTGTCTTTGAAGAACCACTCCCAAACTTGATTCCGCGTGTTATCAAACAGCGTGGTCATCGGCACCTGTTTAAGGTCTTCCAACGTGGTTGGTTTGCCATATTTAGCAATGGTGTCTGGCGTGGCGACCACCACATGGTTAACTTTACTGACCGCTCTGGCGATAAATCGATGATCGGTGATTGGGCGACCGACCCGGATGCCGATGTCAATTTTCTCTTCCACTACATCGGCTATTTGATTCGACAACCGTAAATCAAAGCGAATTTCTGGATGTTCGTCGGTTATTTTTTTTAATACGGGTAACAGAAATGGCTTGGCATACGACGGCGGGGCAGTAATCTTAACTGACAGATTATTGCGTGTGGAATGACCGAAAACATCATCCATGACAGCCAGCGCCGCCTGTGCTTTTTCATAAAACTGCTCGCCAAAAGTCGTTATCTTGATATTACGCGTGCTACGCACAAATAAAATTTCACCTAATTCCGCTTCTAACTCTTTAATGCAACGCGTTATCACCTGTGGGGAAACATTCAACTTCGTTGCTGCATCTCTAAAGGTGCGGTGTTGGGCTGCAACACAATAAATTTTCAAATAATCGAGACGATTAAACATAGTTTTTAGGCCGGCACGCATAAAAATTTATCATAACGTAGAGTGAATCATGAGCGGAAATGCTGAATGAAAAAAGCCCATCTCACGATGGGCCAAAAGACACTATAAACTGAATCTCAAATTACAAGGCAAGCTCCAGAATTGCAGTCACATCGTCAGGTGTAATGTCAGCTTTTTCGCCCAATTGCACATGGCCATGTTCTTTCAGTTTTGTTACCACGGAAGGGATCACCGAACGGTCTAAACCATAGTCACTTAACCGGGTTTTCACGCCCATTTGTTCAAAGAACTGACGAGTCTTTTCGATAACTGCAACAACACGGGCATCTTCATCGCCGTCTGTCATTCCCCATACGCGCTCGGCGTATTGCAGTAGTTTTTCTTTCTTCGCGGACTGTTTGTAAGTCCAGACTGCCGGAATAACAATCGCCAGTGTTTGCGCGTGGTCTAAACCATATAAACCGGTGATCTCTTGGCCAATCAAATGGGTCGCCCAATCAGCGGGTACACCAGTCGACAACAGGCCATTCAGTGCCATGGTGGCAGTCCACATCAAGTTAGCGCGAATATCGTAGTCAGTGGGGTTTTCCAGTGCTTTCGGGCCATCTTCCACAATGTTCAGCAGTAAACCTTCCGCCAGACGATCTTGCACTTTTGCATTAACAGGATAAGTCACATATTGCTCAACAATGTGCACGAAGCTATCGACAACACCGTTGGCAATCTGACGCGGCGGCAAACTATAAGTAGTGGTTGGGTCAAGCACTGAAAATTTCGGATAAACATGCTCAGAGAAGAAAAACAGCTTATCTTGTGTGGCCGCTTTAGTGATCACCGCACCATTGTTCATTTCAGACCCGGTGGCTGCGAGTGTTAATACACAACCCAGTGGCACGGCTTGTGTCACTTTTGCACCGTAAGTTTGAATAATTTCCCATGGATCATTGGGGTATAACGCAGCCGCCGCGATGAATTTAGAGCCATCAATCACCGAACCACCACCAACAGCCAGAATGAAATTGATGTTCTCTTGTTTAATAACATCAACGGCTTTCATCAGTGTTTCAAAATGCGGGTTTGGTTCGATACCGCCAAATTCAAAGTAGGTCACACCTTCCAGCGCGGCGTGAACCTGTTCCATTACGCCATTTTTCTTAATGCTACCGCCGCCGTAAGTAATGAGAACACGCGCATTAGCGGGCATTTCATCACGGATTTTTGCGATTTGACCCTGACCAAAATGGATCTGAGTGCTGTTGCGGTAACTAAAATTATTCATAGTAATTCCTTCATTACGAATCAGTCGCGGTAACATGATTTATGTCGCATGTGTCATTATCACGATGAACTTCGCATTGCAAAATGAATGAATTCTGATTTTAGTATTCCAGTTTTAGGAATAATCGCCACGGGTTATGCTATTGCACGCGTAGTTTAAGTGTTTGAGATAGCAAGAATTTATTTTTTAGTGGACACATAACCATGAGTTAATCAAGGATAGGCACAAATAACGGTAGGAAATAATTGATGAAACAGTGGCTTCAACAGCTTTGCCATTTTGCCACACCATCTATTGATGAATGTGTGCAACAACTTGGCCCTGTTATTCCGTGGTTAAATGATCTAAGGAAAACCCCACAAGATCCCGGTTGGCATGCAGAAGGGAATGTGCACATTCATACCGGTATGGTGCTAGAGGAACTCTATCAATTACTCGCAACAGAAGCGGCTTATCTTAATGGGCAACAACGCCAGGCATTGATTTTAGCGGCGATATTTCATGATATCGGCAAGACGCGTAACACCCGAAAAATGACCATTCGCGGGCAACAACGCATTGGCTCCCCGGATCATGAAGCAAAGGGGCGCTCATATCTGGCTTTTCAGCTTATGAAATTACCGTTGCCCATTACAGTGATCTGGACTGTGCTTGGTTTGGTAGGCGAACACCAGATGCCAAAAATGTTAGTCGTGCAGAATATGGATCATGGTGCGTATATCGCCTTGTCTCGCCGCGCTGATCTGGCATTACTCTACTGGCTTGAGCGCGCTGATATGCAAGGGCGAATGGGTGAATCCATTCCACATCAACTTCAATATCTCGAACAATATCGCCAGCACAGTGAGGTCTATGGATTATGGCATCAACCATTTTCCACCGATGAACTTGATCGATTGATTGCTCACGAATCACTGCGTGCACAACGATATTTGAAATCACTGGTGGTTGAGAGCATGCAGCGGGGCACCTGTGTTTCAGCAAAAAATGCAATCGTGAAATTGTCGCATCACAAAGATGAGCATGCGCACTTAATTTTGTTGTGCGGGCCAAGCGGCATAGGTAAATCACGTTATGTGGCGCGTCATTGTCAAAATATGTCAGTGGTATCGCTGGAT
>JAQUHG010000046.1 GCA_028683735.1 Tolumonas sp.
GCTTGCCATAATGGCAATCGCGCCAGCACATCCAGTTGCATACCACAGGTGCCTTTCGGGAATTGTGCCCGACTCAGTGCGATGCGACCTTTCATGACCAGCGTAAACAAGGTTCGTACATCATCGCTGGCATCACCCACCTGGATGGTGCGGGTAATATCGGTCGTGCCTTCGTCATAATGACCACCGGAATCGACCAGATAGATGGCATCCTGACCAAACGTGCGTGGTATGCCATTACGGAAATTGTAATGCGGCAGGGCGGCATTCGGGCCGAGCGCGGAGATAGTTGCAAAACTGGCTTCCAGATAACCGGGTTGTTGCAAACGGAAGCTTTCCAGCTTGTCAGCCAGTTGCGCTTCATCACTTTGTAATCCGTCGGTAATGGCGTTATCCAGCCAAGCCAGAAAACGGCACATGGCGATGGCATCTTTACGATGCGCTTCCTGCATACCGGCTAATTCAGTGCTGTTTTTGCAGGCTTTGGCCAGCAGGCAAGGGTCGGCCTGTTCCAGCAGATGTGCGCCATGTTGCAATAACTGTAAACCACAGGCGGCATTACAACTGGCATTATCTAACCAGACTTTAAGCGCATCTTCGCCCAGTCGTTGTAAGACATCGTTGAGTTTACCGGCCGGATAGACCGACACATCATTACCGACATGGGCACTAAATTGGCTGTCCAGCCGGGTTGGGTCAATAAACAGATCAAGTGCCGCATTGCAGTAGAGAATGGCAAATGCACTGACTACCGGCAGGGCTGGAATATCATTGCCACGGATATTCAATAACCAGTTGATCGATTCATTTTGGGTTAACAACAAGGCATCCGCCGATTGCGCACGTAATTGTGCCGCCATGCGCTGACGTTTCGACAGGCTGCTTTCGCCCGCCACGGTTTCGGCGAATAGTCGAGCAGGTGCCATGGCGGCTGCCGGGCGATCTGACCAGTGTAAATCAATCGGGTTTTCTGCCAGCGGATGCAGGCTGATTTTTGCGGCGCTCAATTGCTGCTGCGCTTTGCGGTACCATTCCAGACTGTGCAGACGCGCATCAATACCCACCCGGCTGCCAGCCGGTAATTGCTGTACTAACCAATCCAGAAACGGATCGCGGATTAGATGCAGGTGCATGAAGTGTTCATCAGATACTTGCTGACGTGCTTGTACGGTATAGCGCCCGTCTACGAATAATGCCGCTTGTTCTGTCAGGACGACCGCCACGCCGGCTGAGCCGGTAAAACCGGTTAACCACGCCAGCCGTTCATCTGCCGGCGCTGTGTATTCGCCCAGATGTTCATCGTCGTGAGGTATGATAAATGCCTGTACATCAAGGTGTTGCATTGAATGGCGAACTGTTGCCAGACGTTCCGCAATTGAGAGTTGAGTAGACATGCGAGCATCCGCGTGAAGCTAAAAATGAGACAAGAATATCATAAATCAATATGAAACGAGGGATGTTTACACCCTGCTCATTTCAATGGAAATGTTTTGGCTAATAGAGTTTTTATCTGCATATTAGATGAATTGTGGTATTTCAATGCGGAAATGGACGCCATTGGCAGAATTATTCTGGCATTTGATTTGTCCATTGAGCAATTGCACCACCTGATTATAGATGATGTATCCTCCGAGACCAGAGAAACCCTGTTCCCGTCGGCTGGTGACAAACGGCTCAAAGATATGAGGTAATATCTCAGGGTCAATACCTTGCCCGTTATCGTGATAATCAAGCCGCACCTGGCCTTGTTCATGGCTGATTTGAATCGTAATGCTGCGTGGTCGGTTGCAATGTTCAAAACCGTGATCCAGCGAGTTTTGGATCAGGTGATTACAAACTCGGGTAAAGGCCGAAAGGTAACTTTGTATCTCCAGCGTGGGTTCACATTGAATGGAAACATGACAATGTTGCTGGTTCAGGCGATGGCCTTGCGAAATGATAATTTGGTGCAGCGTTTCGGCCACATTAAAACGGCTGGGTTGCTGGCCACTGTGCGTGATGGCGATCTGCTGAAAGTTATTCAGTAAGTCCAGCGCCTTGCGGGTTTGTTGCTGCATCAGTTCGGTCGACTCTTGGATCGCGGCTAATTGTCCATGCCAGCCGTTGTGTTCTTCCGATTCTGCTGGCCCTGGGGTAGCGACTAAGTCTTTGAGTCGGGACGTTAGAAAACGGCTGGCGGTCATGCTGATCCCGAGCGGTGTATTCAGTTCATGGGCCATACCAGCTACTAATGCACCTAAGGAAGCCATTTTCTCAGATTCAATTAACGCTTTTTGGGTGTTTTTTAAATCGTCGTAAGCCTTTTGTAATTCATGGTGGCTATTTTCCAGCGACTGGGTACGAGCCACCACTTTTTGTTCCAGTTTTTCATTCAATTCTTTATTAATCGCGTGTTCTTGTTGCAGATTATCGGCAAACGATTGTTGTGCCTGCCAGTCATCGGCATGCCGACGCTGCATCTCATTGATACTGTTCACGATGGCATCCAGTTCATCGCTGGAAGCGGGCGGGCGTCGTTCCAAGGTGATCGGTTGTGGCGGCGCACTGACATCTAAATGTTGTAAAAAACCGGTGATCTTATGCAGATGACGGATCAGCTGATGGTAAAAAATCAGCAGGATAAAACAGGAAACCAGTAATGTTTTTAAGGTTTGCGTGATCAGAATAACCAAACTTTTTTGCCACAAACGTTGATAGATGGGTTCTAGCGTCAAACTGACTTCTAGTTCACCAACGACATAACCTTCATACGACAGCGGGAAGCGCTGCTTTAATACGTGCAGCCCGGATGTTTGTCCCACCTGCATACGTTCTAGTAAATGGCTATCAATGCGTTCATACACAGTGGCTGCCTGCATATCCGGTAGTTGTTGCAGCCCTTTTAATTGCAGGCTCAGTTGCTCGTTATCCATGTTCCAGACACTGGCCGCAATGGCGGTTAGATGCGTGGATTCAATTTCATTGAGGCGGGATTTCGTTTCATTCATGCCTTGGCTGTAGTCCCAACTCAACTGGAAGAGGGTTGAGATCAAAGCAAGCACGGTGCTACAGGCCAGAATGTAGGTCAGCAGTCGTCGGGATAATTGATGAGAGGCAGAGAAACTCTGCAATAGGTGTTTCCAGTAGGTCAGCATGATCATTCCATTTGCTGGTGTTATCGGTTCGCACCTAACCGAATACCCAGACTGTTCATCCCGGGGACTTCTGATCCCTATTTTTAATCTTCAAGATATAGCATGCGGATGGCGAAAGAACAAAGTCCGCTACATCAAGGCATTATCTTCTCGTGCGTAAAGCCATGTTAAACCATAACAAGGGTTGATAAATTGATTTTCTGCCCGCATGTTAATAAGAATCAATATTCCGTTTTTGCGCCGTATTCTGAGGTAAGTGTCGATGAGCAACCCACTATTATCCATGGATGGCTTGCCGCCGTTCAGCAAGATCAAACCAGAGCACGTACAGCCTGCCGTGCAACAGGCGATAGCGGATGCCAAACAACGTATTGCGGATGTCTTAAGTTCATCCGACAGTTTTACCTGGGACAATCTGGTCGCGCCACTGGAAGAAACCGATGACCGTCTGGGTCGGATCTGGTCGCCGGTGAGTCACATGAATTCGGTCGTTAACAACGATGAGTTACGTGCAGCGTATGAAGCCTGCCTGCCGTTGTTATCGGAATACCAAACCTTTGTCGGGCAACATGCCGGCTTGTATCAGGCCTATCAGCAATTGGCTGACAGCAATGAATTCCGTCGTCTGAGCCAGGCGCAGCAGCAGCAAGTGAGTAATACGCTGCGTGATTTCCGCTTATCCGGCATTGCACTGGAAGCCGCGCAACAGCAACGTTATGGCCAGATCGTGAGTCGCTTATCCGAGCTGGCCTCGCAATTTAATAATCAGGTGATGGATGCCACACAAGGTTGGGTAAAACACATTACCGATGAAACCGCACTGGCTGGTTTACCGGATTCCGCGAAAGCGGCAGCGGCACAACAAGCACAAGGCCGTGAGCTGGAAGGCTGGTTGTTTACGCTGGATATTCCCTCTTATCTGCCGGTCATGATGTATGCCGATAGCCGGGCGTTACGTGAAGAAGCCTATACCGCCTTTACCACACGCGCATCCGACCAAGGGCCGAATGCCGGCAAATGGGACAACTCACCGCTGATTGAGGAAATTCTGGCGCTGCGCCATGAACTGGCTCAGTTGCTGGGCTTTGCTAATTATGCCGAACGTTCGCTGGCCACCAAAATGGCCCATTCTACCGAACAGGTGCTTGAGTTCTTAGGCGATCTGGCAACACGTTCTCGTCCGCAGGCCCAATCTGATCTGGCTGAGTTACAGGCGTATGCCCAAGCGGAGCACGGCGTTGGCGAACTGGCAGCATGGGATATTGCCTATTACAGCGAAAAACTGAAGCAGCACCGTTACGCTATTTCAAATGAAGCGCTGCGCCCATACTTTCCGGAACAGAAAGTCGTGCAAGGTTTGTTCGATGTGGTGAAACGCATTTTTGGTATGCGTATCAAACCGCATCTGGCGGTAGAAACCTGGCATCCGGATGTGCGTTTCTACGATATTGTTGATGCTGATGGGGAATTACGCGGCAGTTTCTATCTGGACCTGTATGCCCGTGCGCACAAGCGCGGTGGTGCCTGGATGGATGATTGTATGGGCCGCCGTTATCGCCGCGATGGTCAGTTGCAGCACCCGGTAGCCTATCTGACCTGTAACTTTAATGGTCCGGTTGATGGCAAACCAGCACTGTTCACTCATGATGAAGTGGTGACGTTATTCCATGAGTTTGGTCATGGTTTGCATCATATGCTGACGCAGATCGATGTTGCTGGTGTCGCCGGTATCAATGGTGTGCCGTGGGATGCGGTGGAATTACCTAGTCAGTTCCTGGAAAACTGGTGCTGGGAACCGGAAGCACTGGCGGTGATTTCGGGTCATTACGAAACCGGGGAAGCCTTGCCGCAAAACGAACTGGATAAACTGCTGGCGGCGAAAAATTTCCAATCAGCGATGCAAATGCTGCGGCAGCTGGAGTTTGCACTGTTTGATTTCCGTCTGCACCGTGAATACGACCCGCAACAAGGTGGCCGGGTGCAGCAGATCCTGGATGATGTCCGTAGCCAAACCGCAGTGCTCGTACCGCCCGCCTTTAACCGCTTCCAGCATAGCTTCTCGCATATTTTTGGCGGTGGTTATGCGGCCGGTTATTACAGTTATAAATGGGCGGAAGTGTTATCAGCCGATGCGTTCTCACGTTTTGAAGAGGAAGGAATTTTTAACCCACAAACCGGCCGTGATTTTCTGCAATATATTCTGGAAAAAGGAGGCTCAGACGAACCAATGACCTTGTTCAAGGCATTTCGGGGTCGTGAGCCACGGATTGATGCGCTGTTACGCCATTCCGGGATTCAATAAAATCTTTTTCCTGACCCAAATGACGGCACTTCGGTGCCGTTTTTTTTCAAAAGCATGACGCTTGACACTAATTTGTGATCAAACCAGAGAATGCCTTGGCTTTCGTTTGCGCTTCGTTTTACTTACGTTTATCCTCAAAATTCATTTGAAACATAAATGACCTTAGTATGGATGCTTGTGTGGGCGGGATTTTGCGCTGAAGGTTATGGAGATGGTTAAATGACTGCAGAGCAGCAGCATGAACTGCAGACAAGTATAACGCCTGCGCGTGTGTTCCAAGACTGGGATTTGCATCACCTTCGGCAACACCAAGGTATCATCTGGCAATATCTCAATGATGCCGTTTTGATCTGTGATGACCGTATGCATGTGCTGACGGTCAATCCAGCGTTTGAGCGCATCACTGGTTTTACGCGTGCTGATGTGATCGGACAGAATGTCGAATTATGGCGTTCGGGTCTGATGAATAAACGTTTCTATCGCCATTTAGCACAAACGTTAGAACAACAGACGTTGTGGCAAGGCGAGATCTGGAATCGTCGGAAAGACGGCTCTCCATTCCCTGCATTTTTAACGGTCTGCAAACAGATCGTGTCTGCTGTCACGAGCGGTTATGTGGCTATCTTCCGCGATCTGAGCGCCCAAAAAGAAGCGGAAAGCCATGTGCACAATCACACTCACTATGACCTGCTAACTGAACTGCCAAATCGCCAACTGTTTGCACAAAGCCTCGCCCGGTTGTGTTCCTATGAAGATCCCTTTGCGCTGTTAGTGCTGGATCTGAACGACATGAAAACCGTCAATACCAGCATGGACCACCAAACCGGTGATGAAATCCTGTGTGCTGTGGCGCATCGTTTGTCGGGACGTATTCGCTCCAGCGATCTGTTAGCCCGCACCGGTGGCGACGAATTTGCTTTGCTGGTGCCGGGTATTGTTAATCGTCGTCAGGCGGAGATCTTCGCCAAACAAATCATGGGCAGTTTTGACTGGCCATTTCAGCTGGAAAATCAGCAACTATATATGGCGGCTGCCATGGGTATTGCCTTGTGCCCGATGGATTCCAAAGAGCCCGATGTGTTGCTGAGTAATGCCGAACAGGCGTTATTTGAAGCGAAAAAGCAGCGTTTACCGCTTAAATTGTATAGCAGTGAATTACGCCGCAATCTGCGCAGCCGGAATAAGTTGCAGCAAGATCTGGCGAATGCGATCAAATACCATCAGTTGTCTTTGGTTTATCAGCCGATCTGGGATATCGACACTAATCGGGTTGTGAAACTGGAAGCCTTGGTACGCTGGCAACATCCGGAGCGCGGTGCTATTTCGCCGATAGAATTTATTCCGTTGGCGGAAGAGAGTGGTTTGATTCAAGGGTTAGGGCAGTGGATTTTATTGCATGCCTGCGCTGATCTGGTGAAGTTACACCGTAAAGGGTTTACCCAGATCCAGATGTCGGTGAACCGTTCAACGCCGGAGTTTCAGACTATCGATCTTGATGCCCGTGAGTGGTTAACTACCATCGCAGATATGGGGTTAGACCCAAAATCGATCATTTTTGAAATCACCGAATCGCTGCTGATGAGTAATCAGGAATCAAACCGGCAACGTATGCATGCCTTGCGGGCGGCGGGTTGCGGTATCGCGATCGATGATTTCGGCACCGGTTATTCGGCGCTGAGTTATTTGCGCAGTTTCCCGATTGATGTGGTGAAAATTGACCGCACCTTTGTGCGCAGTATTCCGGCAGAAGAGCAGGAGTGTTTGCTGCTCGATGGCATCATTAATCTGGTGAATAATCTGGGTATGACGCTGATCATTGAAGGTGTTGAAACCGACGATCAGCTGGAATATCTGAAACAGCGTCAGTGCAGTTATATTCAAGGCTTTTTATTCAGTAAACCATTACCGTTTGATGAGTTACTCAGTTATCTGCAACGAGTCATGCCATCTCGTCGGTAATCCTTCCGCGATCCTTGCAACTTTTGTTATATACCCTTCGTACTTGAAGTTGCAGCAGTCGTTGACTGCGTTCACTCACCCCAATCACATAGCCTATCTATGCTCATGGGGATTTGCTCGCTTGTCGCCTTGCTGCAACTCCAATTACTTTGGGTATACAATGAGCGCCGAATTTTGATGTTGAATGACAGCCACAGGAGCGGGCATGTACCCCATTCAGGTTATAGCAGAAGATCCTAACCGTGCGGCGCAGGTCAGTGAATTGGCTGCCAGTTTGCAGCAACAGCTCGCCGATGCGCCATTTGCCTTGGTCTGGGGTGAGCAGCATCTTGAACTGCGTAAACTGGATGAACCGAAACTGGGACCGGTGCTGGTCGATTTTGTCGAGGGCTCCGTCGCGCACCGGCGTAAATTCGGCGGTGGTCGTGGGCAGTCTATTGCCAAAGCAGTTGGGCTGAAATCGGGTGCCAACCCCTCGATTGTGGATGCAACCGCCGGATTAGGCCGCGATGCGTTTGTATTGGCGTCGCTCGGCTGTCAGGTCACTATGCTGGAACGTCATCCGGTGGTTGCAGCGCTGCTGGCGGATGGTTTACAACGGGCACAGCAAGACAGCGAAATTGGCGACTGGATGCGTGAGCGGATGTCATTACGTGCCGGTTCGGCATTAGAAAATTTGCAGCAGTTGGGTTTTACACCGGATGTGGTCTATCTCGACCCGATGTTTCCGCATCGCCAGAAATCGGCATTAGTTAAAAAAGAGATGCGGGTGTTTCAATCCTTAGTGGGCGCCGATCTCGACGCCGATGCCCTGTTGCCGGCTGCTCTGGCGGTCGCTGGCAAGCGAGTCGTGGTGAAACGGCCAGATTACGCCGGTTTTCTCAATGACATGCCGCCCAGTATGAGCATAGAAACCAAGAGTAACCGGTTTGATGTCTATGTTATTCCACAAATTTAAGCTTTCAGCGTATCGGTAATCGAACTGGCTTGTGCCGCGATGCGTTGTGCGACCTGCAAAGATAATTTCGCCACATGGCTGGATTGTTGCTGCATCTCGGCCATTAAGGCACCGAAAGACGACAGCTGTTGCACCTGCTCCTGCGCGTGTTGATTCCCTTGCTCGGCCATCTGCGCGCTGTGTTCCAGTGTCGTCCGCACTTGCTGGGCATTCTCTGCCAGCGCATTTACCTGTTCACTTTGATGGATTGTCGCATTCGCAATATCACTGATACTGTCGCCGAGCTGATTCGACGCCTGTTTTAATTGCTGGAAAATGCTCATGATTTGCGTCAGCGATTTTTGCGTGTGGCCGGAAAGACTGCGCACTTCATCGGCCACCACCGCAAAACCACGGCCATGTTCACCGGCACGCGCCGCTTCAATCGCCGCATTTAAGGCCAGTAAATTGGTTTGTTCCGCGATATGACTGATGGCATCAACGATCCGGGTGGCATCATCCATCGCTTTTTGCCAACTATGCAGCGCCTGCTGGCAATCATCGGATTGGCTGCGGGTCGTGCTCGTCGCGGCATGCAAGGCACCCACCACCTGTTGGCTTTGTTGCATAACCTGATCGTTGGCGGCACCTAGATCTGAAATGGTTGATGCAGCTAACTCAACCTGATTGGCCAGATCTTGCAGCTGTTGCAAAGTGGTATGCCCTTGTTCGATGGTCGATTGTGCCTGGGTGGCATTTCTTTCCATCTGCTCGACTTCACTCACCATGCTGTGCAACTGGTCGGTAATATGTTCCAGTTGTTGTGCTTTACGCTGCTGATCTGCGTGCAACTGTGCGAGTAACAGATTGAAACTATGCGCGATAGCACCCAATTCGCTGTTGGCATTCACGACTGGGATCTGCTCCATCTGCCCACTGGAGGCCAGCTCATGAAAGGCGCGTTGTAATCGCTGCAGGCGCTTCACCACCATCCGTTGCTGGAATAACCAGGCTCCGATGGCATACAGCACCAAAATGGCGGCCAGTGCAGCCAGCGTAATGGTGGCGGTGTGGCGGTTTTTTTGCTGTTCCTCACCCAACTGTTGACCAATCTGATGAATTTGCTGTTCCAATTGGGCAAAGTCGGTTTGCAATTGTGTTTTCATCTGCTGTTGTTGTTGTAACAGATGATTGGTGTTGCTGATCTCTTTCGGATAACGCACCAGCACGCTATTGAGTGTGCTTAATGGTTCATCCAGTGGATATTCTGGGGCGCTGGGTGTCAGTGTTAATTCATCTTGTGCGGTACTGGTTTGTAAATCACTGAGTTTAGGTAAGGCGTTAATTTTGCTCAGTTGTTCATTCAGATAGTTCAGCTCAAATTGCAGCGATTGTTGCAATGCCGAGCTCGTGTTTGTCAGCAATTGCTCACGCAGCTGGGCAATTTTCAGCATGCTGGATAACATCTCGCTGCTTAACTGCAGATATTGATCGCGTTCGGTTTGTGTACTCTTCAGCGCCTGTTTTTGGATCTGCCGCAATGCGTCATTCATTTCATTTTCGGCATGCATCAGCAGTTGTGAGGTGTTGCCGGATAATTTCCCTGCGGACAAATAGTCACCCTGCATCTTTTCCCGCAAGGTCTGCATTGCCTTTAAAGGCGCTGTCGTCAATTTGGTGGGAAACTGTTGTAACGCAGACTCCAACTGTTTGAGCTGTCGGGCGGCATTCGTCAGATGAGTGCTATTACCACTGCGCAGGTATTCAGCGACCAGTCGTTGGGTAGTAATGCTGATTTGATCCTGAATATGCTGATAATCGTTTTGTTGTTGTTCCCAGCGGATTTGCTGTTTTGCCTGCCAATACAAGGTACCGCACAGCAGACTGGCCAGCATTAACAGCAGGAACGAGGATAAACGGGAAAACAGGGCAATTTTCATAGTCACATCATCAGGTCAGACCAATTGCCGGCACTATATGAATTTAATGTGACAGTTATGCGGATCAATTTATGACATTTTTGTGACTGCTAACCGTCATGAAATAAAAAAGAGGGCGTAAGCCCTCAAATATATATGAACGATCAAGTCAGGGGATCAGGGGATTTAGTTCATTAAAGCCAGTGCATCCGCCAAAATTTTATCGCCTCGCATCATGCCGTAATCCATGCTGTTGATAATGGCGATAGGTTTATTCAGCGCCGTGGCTTTTTTATTAAATTCATCAAATTTATAGCGAATTTGTGGACCTAACAGGCAGCAATCGTAGTTTGGTAGTGTGGCCTCAAACTCTTCCATCCCCACGGCATTGATTTCGACCTCGATCCCTTTTTGGGTAGCGGCCTGACGCATCTTATTGACGACCATGCTGGTAGACATGCCGGCAGCGCAGCAGAGAAAAATCTTTTTCATGGAAAGAAGGCTCCTGTATCTGGTCTCAAACGAAATTTGCAATATTTGTTTTTACACTGTGTCATGGGGCTACATCATGGTCTGTGAACTGTTTCGCAAAATGAGATATGGCATAAATGTGCATGACCTAGTGTTACATTAAGTGAATCTAAAACGCTGAACTTCCTGTTCCAGGATCTTGGTAGTTCGATCCAGTGTTTCTGTGGATTGTGCATTGCCTTGTGTAACCTCTGAGGTCTGGAGAGACATCGCGGATATTTGTTCGACATGATGAGCAATATCAGCAATTGCCAATACTTGTTGTTCTGTGACTCGGACAATATCACGCACATTATTCAATGAGTCATTTGATTGATTGCGGATTTGTGTTAATTGCTCTGCCGCTTGATTTGAGATCGCCTGGCTTCGTGCAACCAGAGGCTCTATTGTCTGCATAGCCGCGACGGTCTCGCGCGTTTCATTCTGGATGTGCACGATCATCCGAGATATTTCACTTGTCGCTTCAGTGGTGCGCAGAGCGAGTTGACGTACTTCATCGGCAACCACAGCAAAACCGCGGCCGTTTTCACCTGCGCGAGCTGCTTCAATGGCTGCATTAAGGGCCAACAAATTAGTCTGGTCTGCTATTGCCCGGATGGCGCCGACAATACCTGATATCTCTTCTGAGCGGCGTTGTAGAGAGCTGACTTGTTCAGACGAGCTTTTAACTGTGCGGGCTACAACCGCTATTTCGTTTGTGACTGACTGGATTAAAACAACACCTTCCACCGACAGGTCAGATGCCTTTTCGGAGTTTGATTCAGTTTGTTGGGTGATAAGAGAGACTTCCTTAACACTTTGAGTCATCTCTTCCAGGCTGGCAGCTGACGCTGTGGCAAGTAAAGCTTGTTCTTTTGCCGACTGTAATACATTGCGGGAGGATTCGCCAAGATGTTCAGTTTGCGAGGCTATATCGGCACTTGCTGTCGCGATGCGTATAACCATTTCGCGTAGTTTCACCTGCATGTTGGCAATAGCGGACAAAATACTTGTTTCATAATTTGTATGAATTTCCACCTGCAGGTCACCACTGGCAATACGATGAACTACGGCAGCTACGTCATTGGGCTCACCACCAAGACTACGTAGCAGGTAGCGAGTAATCAGATAGGCTATACCACTACCAAACAGCACGCCAATAATGCAAAAGATAGCCATTATGCCCGGGAATCCTTCGGCCGTCTGGCGGGTTGTGACCGTTTCCTTCTGGCTTTTTTGCTCTTGCCAGTCAATGAAACGGTTAATGGCAATCAGCCATTCTGCAAATGCAGGACGAATATCGTGTATCAGGAGGTCTTTAGCTTTTTCCTGTTCACCTGCATGATTATACTGCAGGAAAGTATCAAGCAATGGCATCGTTCTACGTTCGATGTCTTTGATGGCATTAAGTAACAATTTTTCTTCATTACTACTTTGGCTATCTTTTGCAAAAATGTCGTCCAAAGTCTGGGCTGCTACTTTATATTGATTTGCCAGGCGGTTAATTGTTGCCAGTGTGTTTTCCTGCTCTGATCCTTTTTCGAGTAAAGCCAGATCGCGAAATGCGATAGCTCTATCATGAACACTACCGCGAAAGTTGATTGCTTGTCGTTGCTTAACGGCATTAACATCGACGATTGCAGTCAATGTTGAATTAATAATATTTACTCGCCAGGTTGCAACTATTGCGATGCTGATCATGAGGATGAGCAGGAAACCAAAACCGACCATCAATTGAGTTCTTATCCGCATACGTACAGCGCTTGCTTCAAATGAAATAGTTTGTTTGTTCAAATCCGCACTCCATAAAATTTGTTTTTTAAGTTGTTTTATCTGTTTTTTTGCTCAATGGATACAGCATTCACTGTTTCCTTTTATAGAACAAGCATCTTAAATGCCTTTTTAACTATTTTTAAATTGATATCGCAGTTTTGATTCATTGGTTCGTCATGTCATCATTCAGCGATCAATTATGAGCGGGATTTACTGCGTCGAATAGAACAGGTGATCCTGTGAACGATGAATTACGTAAACGCTTGCGACTCCTGCAGCTGCAGGTCGGTTTACAACAAGATAAACAAGGCAGAAACAGTTAATGAAATATATCGGCGCGCATGTCAGCGCAGCAGGTGGGATCGAACTGGCGGTAGAACGTGCCACCGAGATCGGCGCCAATGCGTTTGCGTTGTTTACCAAAAACCAGCGCCAGTGGCATGCGCCGGATCTCACCAGCAAAACCATCAGTGCCTTTCGGCATGCCTGTGAAAAAGCCGGTTTTCTGCCCGAGCAAATCTTACCGCATGATTCTTATCTGATTAATCTTGGCCACCCGGAAGCTGAAGCGCTGGAAAAATCACGGCTGGCCTTTATTGATGAGATGCAGCGTTGTGAACAGCTCGGGCTCTGTTATCTGAATTTCCACCCCGGCAGTCATCTGAAAGCTATTTCCGAAGAGGAAAGCCTGCGCAAGGTGGCGGAATCGATCAACATCGCGCTGGATAAAACACAAAGCATTACCGCGGTGATTGAAAATACCGCCGGGCAGGGTACCAACCTCGGTTGGCAGTTTGAACATCTGGCGGCGATCATTGCGCAGGTGGACGATAAATCGCGCGTTGGCGTTTGTTACGACACCTGCCACGCTTTTGCGGCGGGTTACGATATGCGCACGCCAGAAACCTGTGCTGCGACGTTTGCCGAATTCGAGCGCATTGTCGGTTTTAACTATCTGAAAGGCATGCATATCAACGGCGCTAAATGTACGTTTGGCAGTCGTGTCGATCGTCATCACAGCTTACAGGAAGGCAATCTCGGTACCGCGGTGTTTGAATTTATCATGCGCGACAGCCGTTTTGATCGTATTCCGCTAATTTTGGAAACGGTGAATCCGGATATCTGGCCAGATGAGATCCGTTGGTTGCGGCAATTGGCGTAAAAATAGTTATAACCTTCCCATAGTGTCAGTCTTGAGCATTCCCGGCAGGCAGTTTATGCTCAAGACTCGACCTTAGTTTTTATCAGGGCAATGCTGTGCTGCGACGTTGCGGGTTAATATTGATGCTGTTGTTAACAGGCTGGATCCCATTCCAGTCGGTTGCGGCGTGGCAATCAATGACCCGCGCGGAATTTCCACAAACCACCTTGGCAGTTGAAGCGCCGATGCAAATGGTGGAATCTTGTCATGCCAGCATGCATGAAACGATGGCTTCGCTTGTCGTCACTCAGTCGGATAGCCACGCTTCGCATGATATGCAGCAACATGGTTCGCAATGTGCCAGTTGTTTGCCATTGTGCACCGGTGTACCACCCGCGATTGCGCCTGTGCGCGAATTAGCGGCACAAACCCAACTGCATTTTCCCGCGGTAGATTCCCTCTATCGTGACTTCATTCCCGGTGTGCTTTCACCGCCGCCGCTCGCTCTTATCATCTGAATCTTTCAGGGCTGATTGGCTCTGTGCACTGACGTTTCTGTCAGCATTTGCTTATGACTTATTCCAGCATTTTGGCTGGGAATGCATTGATTTTCGGAGATAAGAGAATGACTTCCACTACTACTCAATTTGCCCGTATTGCCTTGTTTGCACTGACAGCGTTATGTGCTGCCGGATCACAGGCTGAAGAAACTATGTCACCCCATGATATGAGCCAGATGCCGGGCATGAGCATGGATCAGTCGCAAAAAACCTATCCGCTGAATGGTCGGGTGGTGGCGGTTGATGCGGCTAACCAGCAAGTGACGCTGGAACACGATGCGGTTACGGAGCTGAACTGGCCGGCGATGACCATGCCGTTCAAAGTAGCGGATGCCAAATTGTTGCAAGGCTTGCAAGCGGGTCAAACCATCATGGCGATGTTTACGGCAAATGAAGGTGCTGCGCCCACCATCGTATCGCTGCATTCCATGTAATACGAGATTTCGGCAGCCGAGTGGCTGCTGATGATGGTTTGAATAACGCCCGGTGCAGAACCGGGTGTGGAGTCGGGCATGAAAATTTCCTCTGTTTTACTGCTGTTGGTCGGTGTTGTGGCGGGTGGTGCAGCCAGTTATGGCTGGTTTGCGCATCAAGCAACCGCAGTAGGTCATAATGCGCAACCGGCAGCACGTAAGATTCTTTATTACCGCAATCCGATGGGATTGGCGGACAAATCGCCTGCGCCAAAAAAAGACAGCATGGGCATGGATTACATTCCCGTGTATGCCGACGAAGCGCAAGCACCGCCCGCAGAGCACAAAGTGCTGTATTACCGCAACCCGATGGGACAACCGGATAAATCGCCTGTGCCGAAAAAAGACAGCATGGGTATGGATTATATTCCGGTGTATGCCGATGCGGCGCCGGTCGAGCAAGGGGCGGTCAGTATTGATGCGACTCGCCGGCAAAA
>JAQUHG010000304.1 GCA_028683735.1 Tolumonas sp.
ACCGTCATTGCCAATAACAACGTCAACGATCCGATTGGTGATTTGGATGGTGAGCATCGCAGTCTAAGTTTGCAAAGCAATGGTCAGCTGGAAAATGCAGCGGCTTATCGCAAGCTGGCGGTCGCATACCGTAACGGTGCACCACTTTATCTGTCAGAGGTGGCTAACGTATTAGATAGCGAAGAAAACACGCGGGTTGCCAGTTGGTTTGTGGATAAACCGGGTGTCATTCTGGCCGTACAACGTCAGCCGGGAGCGAATACCATCAGTACGGTCGATGCTGTACGCCACGCTTTACCACAATTCGAGACCGTACTGCCTGACTCCATAAAGATGGATATTCTTTATGATCGCAGCGAATCTATTCGGGCATCGATCCATGATGTGCAGTTCACACTGTTATTGTCGTGTGCGCTGGTAGTGTTGGTGATATGGCTGTTCCTACGTAATTTGTCAGCCACCGTGATCCCTGCACTGGCGGTGCCATTATCGGTGCTGGGCGCCGTGCCGGTAATGTATTTGCTGGACTACAGTCTGGATAATCTCTCGTTACTGGCGTTGACGTTGGCCGTTGGTTTTGTGGTCGATGATGCGATCGTGATGATGGAAAATATTGTCCGTCATATGGAACAGGGCATGAGTGCCATGCAAGCGGCGCGCAAAGGCGCACGTGAAATTGGCTTTACCATTCTCTCGATGACGTTATCACTGATCGCCGTATTTATTCCATTGCTGTTTATGAGTGGGCTGATGGGGCGGTTGTTGCATGAATTTGCCGTCACCATCAGCGCTGCTATTGCAGTGTCTGGTTTGATTTCGCTGACGTTAACGCCGATGTTGTGTAGCCGGGTGTTGCGTCCTCAGCATGAAGCTAAAGTTCAGGGGCGTTTTGCTCAATGGTTGGAAAATGGCTTCAGCGCGTTGACGGAAAGTTACAGCCTTTCGCTTGTCACGGCATTACGTCACCCGCGTTGGATGATATTCAGTTTTGCTGCCAGCATTGGGTTAACAGTCGTGCTTTATCAGCAATTACCGAAAGACTTTTTACCCAGCACAGACAGTGGGCAAATATCGCTGACCTCAAAGGCGGCACCCGATACGTCGTTTGCAACCTTATCGCGGATGCAACAGCAATTGGCGGCAATCGTCCGGGATGATCCTAACGTGGCTGCTTTCATGTCATCGGTGGGGAGTACAGGCCCGAACGGTAGCGCGAACGGTGGTTCGATGACTATCCGTTTGATCCCGCGTGCACAGCGTGTTTCCGCGGATAAAGTGATTGCCGAACTCCGCCGTAAGGTAAATCACATTCCCGGCATCAGTGTTTATTTGCGTAACCCACCAATGATTAAAATTGGTGGTATGTCGAGTGCATCGGAATATCAGTTTACGCTGCAAAGTAACGACTTCGATGAACTGAAACTGTGGCACGATCGCTTTTTAACGGCAATCAAAGCGATCCCCGGATTACTGGATGTTACCAGTGATCAGGAGGTGGTTGGTGCCGGGCTGGCGATTTCAGTGGATCGCGATAAATTAGCCAGTTATGGACTGAGTTATAGTCAGGTTGAAATCGCGTTACAAAGTGCATTTGCCGCGCGGCAGATCTCCACCATTTATGCCGATACCAATCAATATGCCGTCATTTTGGAGGTATTGCCTGAGCGCCAGCAACAGACTGCCGATTTAAGCCGGATCCAGGTACGCAGCAGTAATGGCTCTCTGGTGTCGTTAGACGCGGTGGCCAGCTTTAAACGTCAGCCACAAACCTTGACGGTGAATCATCTGGGAACACTGCCAGCAGCGACTATCTCTTTTAATATGCGACAAGGTATGGCGCTGAGTGATGCACTAAAAGCATTGGATAGTGTCAAAGCGGAGTTGTCTCCACCTGCATCGTTGACGACCAGCTTGCAGGGCAGTGCGGCTGCGTTTGCCAGTTCACAATCCAATATGATGTTGTTGCTGGTGCTGGCGTTGCTGGTGGTATATGGCGTATTGGGGATGTTGTATGAAAGTTTCGTGCATCCGTTAACGATTCTTTCCGGTTTACCTTCCGCTGGATTGGGCGCTTTGCTGACACTCTGGTTGTTCCAGTTCCCAGTGACCTTATATGCCTTTGTAGGGATATTACTGCTCGTTGGCATTGTGAAGAAAAATG
The DNA here is from genome assembly GCA_028683735.1 of Tolumonas sp. Classification (GTDB taxonomy): domain Bacteria; phylum Pseudomonadota; class Gammaproteobacteria; order Enterobacterales; family Aeromonadaceae; genus Tolumonas. The sequence goes on from JAQUHG010000304.1 coordinate 2,162, forward strand.
CCATCATGATGATCGACTTTGCGCTGGAGCGAGAGCGGGAAGGGCTGGCACCGGATCAAGCCATCCATCAGGCTTGTTTAGTGCGATTCCGGCCCATTATGATGACCAGTATTGCGGCGTTGGCTGGCGCCTTGCCGATCGCTCTGGGTTATGGCGCCGGCGCTGAATTGCGACAACCGCTTGGTGTGGCAATCGTCGGCGGTTTAATGCTCTCGCAGGTAGTGACACTGTATCTGACGCCGGTGATTTACCACTATATGGCGCCATGGCACGCTAAGTTAAATTTCCGCTCTTAAACGTCGGAAACACTGGCTGTTGTTGGAATTGATGACAACTGCCAGTGTTCAATTGCCCAACGCAACAAACTTTCCGCAGTCATATCTGTAATATCATCTGGCAGCGTTTGCCCCAAAAACAGTAATGCCTGACATAAGGTTTTCACTACCGGCAACTCATCAATAGCCGGGGCGTGATTTTGCTTTGACAGTTTCAGCCCGTTTTGTTGTAGCGCCAGCGGCAGATGTAACCAGTTAGGCACTGACCAGCCTAACTGCTGATACAGCGTTATTTGGCGCACCGTAGGCTCGAGCAGATCAGCACCTCGCACGACTTCAGTGACACCACAATCGGCATCATCAATCACCACAGCCAGATTGTAGGCAAACAGGCCATCACGGCGTTTTAAGATAAAATCTTCATTGGCCAAGCGAGGCTCAACCGCAATTAAGCCCAATAACTGATCCTGGAAAGAGAAACAAGGCGCATCTATCCGTAGCCGCACGGCAGCATTTAATGCTGGATATTGTTTATCGCGACAAGTGCCAGGGTAGAAACCGCCAGCAGCCTGAATTTGTGCACGGGTACAATGGCAGTGGTAGGTTTTACCTTGCTGATATAGCTCATCCAGCACGGCTTGGTAACGTTCGTGGCGCTGGCTTTGATAAATGACTTCGCCATCCCAATGCAGGCCAAAGTGTTCCAGCGTATGTAGAATTTGAGTCGCCGCACCAGGCTGTTCACGTGGCGGGTCGATATCTTCGATTCTGACCAGCCAGCGTCCCTGCTGCGCCCGCGCGCGCAGATAACTGCCGACAGCTGCGATTAACGAGCCAAAATGCAATGGGCCGGAAGGCGAGGGCGCGAAACGTCCGATATAAGTCATAATTTGGTGTTGGTAAAATAACAAAAGGGAGCCGTAGCTCCCTTTTTATGCGCAGACTCTAAAAGTTCACGCATAAACAGTAGCAGTTTAGCCTACCTGCTGCTTTTCTTTGATCTCAGCCAGCGTTTTGCAGTCAACGCACAATTCTGCGGTTGGACGTGCTTCAAGGCGGCGAATACCGATTTCGATCCCACAAGATTCGCAATAACCGAAGTCATCTTCTTCCAGTTTTTTCAGGGTCTTTTCGATTTTCTTGATCAGTT
>JAQUHG010000305.1 GCA_028683735.1 Tolumonas sp.
AACACAGCGGATAGTGGAAACCCCAGCACCGCGCCTGATAATAAGCGAGGCCACATCAGCGCAACCCCGGTTTATGCATCAGGTGTGTAAACAAAAACGGGATCACAATGGCCGCAAGCATAAGCATAGCTGTCAGAGAAAAAACACCGGCCCAAAAACCAAAACGGAAAATACAAACCAATAACGCCAGACCAAATGCCATGCGGGCAGTTGATTTGGCAGCCTGTTTCTGAAGCGGCCAGGCCAGTAACTTGTGCTTCAAGGCATAAAGACAAGTGACAACAATGGCAGTACAAACCAAACTGAATATCACCATGGTTACTCTCCTGTTGGTTCACTGACAAATGCAATCTTGCTCACCCCGGAACGGGAAGAGAGCGCCATGATGTCGGCCACTTTGCCGTAATCGAGATTGCGATCAGCGTGAATATGCAACTCGGGAACTGGTTGCTGCTTGGCGGCATTCTGCAGGCGTAGTTCCAACGCTTCGCGACTAATTGCCTCGCCACTCCAGAACAATTCGCCGCTGGCTTTCAATGCCAGTTTAATATCATTATTTTTGATATCTTCCGGTGAGCTGCTCGCCTGCGGTAAATCGACCTTTACAGCATTACTGAGTAACGGGGCAGTGATCATAAATACGATCAGAAGCACAAGCATGACATCGATCAGTGGGATCATATTGATTTCGCTTTGTGGCTGCCCACCGCCATCATCCGATAATTTGCCAAACGCCATTATGCTTCCCCTGCCTGTAATTCAGTCACAGCAGAGCGGGACGTTTTAGCTTGTGGCTGCACTGCAGCTTTCGCGTGCCCCGTGGTCAGCAAAGCAAATACGTCGTGGGCAAATCCATCGAGTTCTGCCAGATAAACCCGGTTTACGCGCACAAAAGCGTTGTATGCCAGCACCGCCGGTAAGGCAACCGCCAGACCAAATGCTGTCATGATCAATGCTTCCCCGACAGGGCCCGCCACTTTGTCTAAGGTGCTCTGACCGGAAACGCTGATCCCCAACAAGGCGTTATAAATGCCCCACACCGTGCCAAACAAACCAACGAATGGCGCAGCGGAACCCACGGAAGCCAGTAAGGTTAATCCAGCCTCCAGACGCAACGTGCTTCGGGTTACTGAGCGGCGCAGCGCACGTAACACAAACTCTTCTCGTGAGCCCATCTCTACCAAACCCTGCTCTGGGTTTTGTAGCTGACGCGCAGCTTGCAAACCACTGATCATCAGTTCAGCACAAGGCTCTGGCTTAACTTGTTTTAAGACCTGTTCTTCGACCTGCGTCAAATTGCGACTAGCCCAGAAAGCGTCAAGAAAGACTTTACTATTCCGGCGTAATGTCCAACTTTGATAAACCTTTAAAACAATCCAATACCACGTGACGATTGACATAAGAAGCAGCAAAACAATCGGAATTAAACCCATACCTGTCGTTTGGGTTAATACATGGGCTAACCCCATTTGTGTTACTTCTTGCTGTGTTTCCATCTTTTATCAGCTCCTTAATTTGAACGAAACGGGCACAATCACCCAGCCTTCGATGGATTGGTCGCCCCGTTTTGCCGGCACAAAACGCCAGCTTTTTACAGCATTTAATGCCGCATCATCCAAACGGGAAAAACCACTACTTTTAAACAGTTGCACATCTAATGCGTTGCCTTCTGCGGAAACATGCACCTTCAGTTTTACTATCCCTTCCTCTTCCAGCATTCGGGAGCGACGCGGATAAACCGGTGCCGGATTCGATAAATAAGCAGCATTAAATTTTGGCGCCTCAACCGGCGCTGGTGCGATTTCCGCTTTGGCTGGGGCTGGCTTCAGTTGTTGCACCGGCGCAGAAACTGGCGACTCAGTTTTTGGTTTGCTCTCTGGCTTAACCGGTTTCACTACCTGCTTCACTACCGGCTTCGGTTTTTTAAGTGGCTTCGGTTTCACTTTCACCGGCGAAGGTTTTTTCACTTCCAGTGGCAGCAATGGCAGCGGTTCCGGTTCCACCACAGACTGAGGTTCAACGACAGAGTCCGGTTTTGGCTCTTCCAGCGGCGTAACCCAACGCACCGTTAATGGTGTCGCTGCCGCCATTTCCGGCTTGATTGCCGCTGATTGATCATTCAGCATGCCCGCCAGCGCGAGCAGATGCAGCAGAACCACGCCACCGAACACCGGTAACCCAGAGCGATTTTTTGAATAGAAAACAGCGTCAGAAATCATCGCTATTGCATTGAATCAGATAAAAACAATAGGATAATCATACACCGAACAAACCTAAATGATAACCATTATTATTTAGGTTTGTTCGGTGTAACTTTCATTCATAGTTTCAAATGAATTAAATTCATAAAAAATCGCTGTCAGAAAACGTCAGAGGCGTATCATCTTCAGTGAGAAATTTTGTTGTGGAAGAACATTGAAAATGGGGAAATTCCAGCCTGAAAAGATGCATTTCATGTTGCAATGGCTATGTCTGATACTAATTTCAGCGTTTTTTGCATTTGTGATGGAACTCATCAACCTGCCCGGAGCCTTGTTGCTTGGCCCCATGCTCGCCGGCATTCTCTGGAGTTTACAAGGCGGTTCATTACAAATATCCCGACACCTATTTGTTGCCGCACAAGCGATTATCGGCTGCCTGGTTGCCCAGTCGATCTCCTCAGGCATGCTTCCCACCTTTGCGCAGCACTGGTCTTTATTTCTGTTTATCGTGTTATCAACCATCGCAGCCAGCAGTTTAATGGGCTGGGTGATCAGTAAATTAAAAGTATTGCCCGGTACAACCGCAATTTGGGGCTCCTCCCCCGGCGCAGCAGCCGCCATGGTGTTAATGGCAGAGGAATTTGGTGCTGACGCCCGCTTGGTTGCCTTTATGCAATATCTACGGGTCATCGTGGTAGCCAGTGCAGCTTCTATTATTGCGCGCTTTTGGGTAGATACCTCGGCCGCAACAGCAATACCAATCATCTGGTTTCCGCCCTTACAATGGGCCACTGCCGAAACAGTATTACTAGCCTTGGCAGGTATAGTTATTGCGCGTCTGGCCCGCATTCCTTCTGGTGCTATGCTGGTGCCAATGCTGCTAGGCATGGTTTTGCAAAGTAACCATTTGCTACAAATAGACCTGCCGGAATGGTTGCTCAGCATGGCTTATGCGGTAATGGGCTGGCGTATTGGTCTTGGATTCACTCGCTCAGTGTTGAAACATGCCATACGGGCTTTGCCACAAATCGTCTTCTCGATTGTCTTATTAGTTGGTTTTTGCGGTGTCTTAGCATGGTGGTTAGTACAACACTTCCACCTTGATCCTTTGACTGCTTATCTCGCCACCAGCCCCGGTGGTATGGATTCTATCGCCGTCATTGCCGCCAGTAGCCATAACGTTGATTTGGAATTTGTCATGGCACTACAGACAGTGCGTCTGTTTCTGGTGATATTCCTTGGCCCAGCGCTGGCCCGAATCATCGCGCGCAAAACCATTACGGAATCATCTATCGCCGGTTAAGCGTTGTCAGTTACGCGATTGTTTCTGGTGATAGCCGAAAGGTTGTGGTAATTTCGCCGGCCGCGATAAACGAGGA
>JAQUHG010000047.1 GCA_028683735.1 Tolumonas sp.
GGCACCTGATAACGGGATGACACGGTGGTATCGGCTTGCGGATAAAACAGCGCAGCAAGCTGACTGTCATCCAGTTCAGCAGGCAGCGGCCAGTTTAACGACAGTTCATCAGCTTTTTTCAGCAGCTTCTGAATAGCACCAACACTGACTTTGGCGCTGGCATTTATTTGCCGGACAGATAAGCCAGCCTCAAGCCTGAGTCGCAGAATTTCACGGATTTTACGCATTGCAATCCTCTTGGCAGACATAGCCTCTCCCGGAGAAAAAGGGAAAGGTTATCAAGATTAAGAAAATCAATGCGTTGAAAAGGATTCTGGGTAATGTGAACAGTGATTCTGGCATGATGAACACTGATTCCGGCAAGGCGGCTAAAAGTGTTCACGATAAAACCGGAATGGGTGTTCACGTTGGAGCAGAATAGGTGTTCACATTCAACCGGAATGGCTGTTCACGATGCGCCGGAATACGCACCATTAATTGATGAAACTACAAGAATTTGGGGTCCTTGTCCCTTAGCTGCTCATTCCAATGAGCAAATTCAGTTGTTAGATCCTTGTGTAGCAGCAGATGTAGAATTACTTTCCTTTGATAAAGCACCTGGTTTTGCTCATTCCCGATTTGATCAATCACTCGACCCTGTAAAATATGAAAGAGTGCAAGTAAGTGCCAAGTGCTACAATTTAAATCACAAAACAGTTAAAGATGAACGATTGAAAGTGATTGTGGCAGTACAAGAAGACCTTAAATTACTTGAAGATATTTGGGCATTACCACCAGCATTTAAACTCACAATGCAGGCTCATTTTGATGCAGCAGAAAGAAGGATAGTGACTATTTGCGATCGCAAGTCTGCTTTTTCAGCTGCTGCTGTTGCTTTTGTTAAACCTAAAAAAGCTGAAGATTGGATGGCCAATATATTGGCTCATTTGGATTTAGAACCTTAATAATTTAGTTAGTCGTTGTAGGCTAGACATTATCTGACAGATATCCAGTTCAGATATCTGTCAGATTAATTATCGTTTATGTATGCGCCTATTTTAACTCGTTTTAATACTAGTCAGATCCGAAGCCAATTTTAATATTACTTTTTACATTTTCACCGGGTAAATGCTCTAGTAGAACTTCACATAAAAATTGTGCGCATCGATCAAGAATTGTATTTATATCAGCCTCTTGATATCGACGAAACTCATTTGACTCATATTTTTTTAATATTTCTGATAATAATTCTGAAAATTGGTCATACGTTAGCGTTTCAGTCGAGCTAACTATTGGCATATATGTCTTATTACCAATAATTAACCCAACAGCCTTTTTTAATTTTTCCTTTAATTTATCATCTTGTGGTTCAGTTAGTTTCCAAAGAATTTGACAAAATGATTGAGTCATCCAATCAAAAGGATCCAATGAGCCATGGTTTATTTTTGGGAGCTCCTGTTTTACTAAGTTATGGCGATAGACCACTTTATCTAAGATACTTATAAATTGGTTTTCTGATAATTTTTCCAATTATTAACCCTCTTGATTTTTAGGTAAAAAAATAGCACGCGCGCGGTGTTTCAGCGTGTTCAGTCTTGGAGTAAATCGAATAACTTAAAGGTATCCTCTATTACTGATTCTGCATCAATAATTATTGAATATGCTGGTTTAGGATTTGCCAAAAACATAAAGCAATAGGTATCAGATCTATCCGGTGATTTTATGTTATGCGTTTCCCTCATATCCTTTTTGGCGCACACAACCCACTGACCAAGTTCATTAAGATGAACAGGTAAACGGGATAACTGACTTTTTGTAAGTTCAGAACTATCTATCTGCATTCGTCCTGTTTTAACCGCATCCCTCATCATGATATGGCTATACGCGCGTTGATTAATAAAGCGAGTTTTTGCTTCATTGTTAAATACTGGCTTTCCCCATCTGATTTCTTGGACGTTTAAACCAAGATCTACAGCTATCTTCACTGTCGAAAAACCAACCCCATCCCCATCGATTAGTACGGTAATATTTTGGCTTTCATAAGGTTCAACATACTTTTTAATCTCATAAGCAAAATCGATTGGGTCTACATCAGCAGGCATTTCAGTAATACTATGAGTGACCACTTGACGAGTATTTGCTGGGTTTAAGGATACTTTGCAAATATTAATAACAGACTTGTCTCTTCCATTCCCCACATCACACGCGGCAACCCAACCCCACTGACCATCCGTCAGTAAAGGGCGAGCCCTTGCAGCTCGTTCGCAATCAGTTCTACTTAATAAATAACCATTCACATTATCAGGAAACTGACCTAATACTTTAATCTGATATTCTGCTGAGGACTCACCGCCATAAGAAATGAGCTTTTCTCCAATAAACTCGGGAGTTACCAAAGGTGACTCTTCGGAGTTCAGTGCAATAGCGGTCCAAATACCGCTTGGATTGCTGGGTGTTTTAGCCAAACGATGATGAGTATCGTAAAAAAAACCAGCATTTCTGGTAGGTTGGCTAAGTAAACACATATTGTTATTTGCTTCTGTTAAGGCAGAACTAAGTACATTTAGTGCTTTATCAGACAACCCACTTGCCTCATCCACTACCACCAAATAGGTATGGCAATGCTCCCCTGCAAGCGCTTCTTCATTCCCTTGGCGCGCTGATTTGGCTATACAGCTCCAAATTCCTTTGTAACCGGTAGCACAGAACTCACGCTCATTGAGTTCAAAATAGTTCTCAATCCAAGGGATCGACCTGCAAATAGCTTTAAAATTTATCTTCAGGTATTTCCAAATAACATTTCGTACTTGGGCTGCGTTGTTGGCGACAACAACCACCCTACTCTCAGGGTTTAGAATGATAAAAGCCAATATGATGATGCTAGTCATATCGCTTTTTCCTGTGCCATGGCCGCTCGATACAGATACTCTCGCACCTTTCTTCTGGAGTGCGGAAATTATTAATCTTTGCTGCCATGTAGGATTTTTACCTGCTAATACAGAAGCAAACCCAACCCAGTCTTGTTGAAATATGGCTAAAAGCTCAAGATAACGAGAATCAGTTAAAATAGTTTTAGTACGTTTTTTCAACTTCTCCCCCATCATTCTTCAAATCATCAAATAATTGCTCATTGATCTTTCGTTTTTCCAAAGAAACCGCAATTTCTCGCTGTTGACGTTCGTCTTTTTCTTGAGCTATTAAATTTTTATATGTTTCTAATTTTTCAAAAATAGCTTCTCGACTCAGGTTTTCATTTTCAAATTCAGGCTGTTGTATGGATAGCTCTCGTAAGAGCATCCGCTGTACATAATCTGGTACATTCCCTAGCTGGTGGATTTCAAATTGAAAAGCTAGCTCACTGGCTGTGCAATTGCCTTTTTGTAATTGCTTAAGCCAACGGACACGAGCATTAGCTATCTTTTCCATATCCGGTAACGACGATACTTCTTTGCTTGCAAGAACTTTCTGTATTTGTGGTACTAGTTTTACACTTCGATCAATACAAGCTAACTCTATGTTTAAAGCTTTTGTCTCTTCGCCAGCAACGATTAAGTCATTCACTACTTTTCTACCAATTATTGCTAAATTGGCGAGTTGCCCTTTCAATATGCCCAACTCAAATCCAAGGTCATTTTCAAGAAGGGCATTCATAATTGATTCTGGTATTTCTACCGAATACCCACCATGGATCATTGCAGCCTTATTGTTCTCAATAAATTTAGAGCGTTTCGTTCTAGGGTCAACAACGTAGTCGAGGCCGGAGATTGCCCTGCTCTTTTTCATATTTTCACCAATGCAGCTGTAATGGGTGATGGAATTTCAAATAAGCAATTAAGGCTGGTAGCCCTTGAAGAGATACACTCTTTGTGTTGTAAAAAACTTGATGAACTAAAAAACCAACCATTGATTGGTTGCTTACTCTTGTTCTTTTGAATATCGATAGATTTAGTATTTAAATATAAATTTTTTAAGCTATTTTTATGAAATGTGACATTAGGATTTACCAACATTAAATCTAGTTTTTGGTCGAGATCTTTATTTGGCTTAACATGGTTACTCAAGAAACCCTTGATTTTTCCATTCAATTCTTTTGTATGTTCTTTTGCTAAATAACTTGACCGGTATATGGCCTGCTTAAGAGAAGATTTATCTCCCCTCAATACTAAGCAAAATGGATTATCAACAAATGAGACTGTTCCACCAGTAGATTTTCCCCACATTACCTTGACGATGGAAAGTAATTTTCCTGAGAAATTTATTTTATGCCCACTTAGCATTACTTCAATGTGATAATGCTCTTTCTCAGAAGAATTTTGCTCCCTTGCACAATGATATAAAACCTTACATTTGTACCGCAATTTTAAATTACCAACCAAGTCACTTAAAAAACCTTCAATACATTGATTGTCTACAGAGTACTTTCTTGGATGAAGATCTATCCGACAGACCAAAACCTTACTGTAATGACTAAGCATGGTTTCATAGTCTGAAATTATTTTATTCACCATGTTAAAATTTAAACCTTTAACCTCTGGCTTGTAGACATCATAGGCATGACTCTTATATGCGAATAATGTTGAGTTATGTTCAGTTATAAGAAAAGATCGCTTACTATTTGCCATGCTCAACCGTTTTTTCTCGTAAAGTTTAGTCATTTTATTCACTCCAATACACATGAATATTTTACATTTAGTAAAATCAATCCCGATATATTATTTAATATCCGTCATTATTCGATGTCGTTTCAGATAGCCAAGCTAGGTTCTATCTGGTTTGTCTGTGTTTAAATAGAATTTTTAGAGCTGATAAAGTGATTCATAGTGTGTCATGGGTGTTTATAAAAATGCAGGCTAATGCCTGCATTCCTTGTCATTACAAGACAACCATTCATTAACTACTTTGAATCTCCAATAAGATCGCCCTCTTTGAATAATGCATGGGGAAGGAAATGCACCAGAAGAAATTCGTCTTGCTAAGGTTGAACGGCTAATGCCCAGCAATTTCTGGACTTTAGGTTTATTTACTAGTCTGTTTTCATCTAAATAAAGTTCAAGGTGATTAATTTCTGACACACTAATCCCCTTGTTTGACAGTTTTACGAGATGCTACCCATTCAACTAATTCTGATAAAAGCCAGCCGACTGAGGTGCTTTGGGGGTATAGCTGTCTGCGCTTAGGAAAAAGGCCTTTACGTTCCAAAGACCACGCTGTTGTACGCGAAACAGAGGTAATGGCTTTGCGTTCAGCTTCGCGAACGATTCGATCTATTGATAATGGATTAGATATGTTCATGCTCACTCCCGTTCAGGTATGTTCGAGAGTGATTTTGATTTATTGGATGGGAAAAAATAGATTCCCAACACAGTTCTTGGGTGTTTTTCTAATCTTAACCTATTGATTAATAGACAAAAGATAGTTTTTAATTACCGATGGAGAAAACTCTTTTTGCAGCAACTCAATCATTTTTTGATCACTTATTTTTTTCCCATTCTTAGCTGAGGAGAATGCATAATCGTTCAACTGTTTGAGAATGACGTTATTGGATGGATAGCGATGCTGAAAAGGTGTTAACGCTTCTAATTTTTTATTCATATTTTTACTGGAAAAATCTTTAATGACGAAGAAAATAGCACGTGCCAATCCAGCTTTGGATATTTTTACGTCAACATTATTATGTAGAATAAAATCAGCCATTTTTTTTATTAGGTTTTGAACAGGAATAAATCTACTTGCTGTTGTATTACCACCTAATTGTGGTCTAAATACATTACTGAGAAATCCTGAATTTGCATGGCGTTCAATAGGTATTTTCATGTCATGCGCACCAGAATGATACCCAATCCAAATAGCTGTTTCTATTATATTATAAAAAAGATGCCAATTAAAATTTTCGCCTGGTGATTGTATATTTTTTTTCATATAGAAAAATTGAGCATAAATATTTTTTAAGTTATCCTCTACATGTAACAACTCTGTTTCATAGATAACATCATCTATTGATATTGTTTTTTCAGCACCATGAAGAATACACTTTAACAATCTACCATGAAGAGTATTTAATAATTCAAGACCTTTATATTCTGCATTTTCCAACCTAACAAAAATATTATTTTCATCTTTTGGCAAATCGATGCCTAAACTTTTTAACAGACTATGGTGTTGTTCAGGAAAGAACATTTTTCTTAGTTCATTAAATCGTAATTCTTTTTCTTTTTTAGGTAAGCTCATTTAATCTTAACGCCCATCAAATATTAATTAATGCAGTCAATGTTGATTATTGGTTCAATAATTTTTGATATTTTATTTAATGCTTCAAGTCTTTCTTTTTGGTAATCATAGCGATCATACACACCTTCAACACCTTTAATTTTATGGTTTAAGCATCGCTCTGCGATATGACTCGGAACGCCTTGCTCCGCAAGGAGACTTCTACAAGTACGTCTAAAATCATGAAGAGTAAAATGAGGTATATCTCCCATTCGATTTAAAGGTGGTTTCTTCTTGCTTGCATCTATTCCAAAAAGTGAATTAATAGCCTTATTTAAGGTGTCTTTTCCTACGTGTTTATTTGTGCTGGTTTTTCTATTAGGAAATACGTATTCAGAACCACAAGATCTAATTTTTAACTCGTTAAACCACTCAATAGTAATATCAGGAAGAGGTATTGATATCGCCACTAAGGACTTGGTTCGTATTTGAGGTAAACGCCAAATTTTCTGTTCTAAATCTATTTCTTGCCAAGTTAAATTTTGCAATTCACCTTTGCGCACCCCTAAATTAAGCAACAGAGCGCAGGCCAAATAATTATCTCGACCAAAGCTACTAATATTAGCCCTAGCTACAGAAAAAAAGCGTTGTAATTCAGATATTGATAATGCTCTGTCTCGGCTTTTCTCAACGCCACCAGCATCGCTTGGTTTGAAAGCGCTAGCAGGATTTCCGTTCGCTAGGTCTAATTTGCAGGCATGATTAAAGAGTTGCTTACAATGGGACAAGGTATCGTTTGCTATCGATGGACGATTCGTTTGAGCAACCTTATGAATAATTGCTCTTATATCTCTGGGTGTAACATCATTTATACGCAGAGACCCAATTAGTGGTTTTACTTCTTTGGTATATATTCTTAGGGGAATTTCGAAATGCTTGAGACGTTTTTTGGCGTCAGCAAACCAGTCATCGAATAAGTCATCAACAGTAACAATATTCTCTTCATGTTTTCTTGCTCGTTCCGCAAGGGGATCTGTACCTTGAATGATGGATTGCCTAAGAATCGCAGCTTTGGCTCTCGCATCAGCAAGTGACATGTAAGGGTATTGCCCTCCATCTAATGTCATGAATCGCCTTTTGCCATTCACGGTATATCTTATTTCCCAGCTTGCTAAGCCAGGTGTTTGTACTCTGATATACAGTCCATCGCTTACAGCTTTTCTTCCAATCTCCTTGGAACGTATAAACTTTTTAATCTCTTTATCATTCATTTATTCAGACCAGAAATGGTTACTAAATTATGTCAGTTTGGCTTCTAGATGTTTTTTAGTTACCATTCTAGTAACCACTTTATAACTAACAATAGCAAACAATTCTGAACGTGTAAAAACACAAAACCCAGTAAGCACCGGGTTTTGTTAGGTATTTTTAACAATAACGAACAAAGGAAAACACTATTCTACGTTCTGAATTTGCTCTCTCATCTGCTCAATCAACACTTTCAGCTCTACAGCCGCTTGCGTGACTTCCGCATTAATTGATTTGGATGCTAACGTGTTCGATTCGCGGTTAAATTCCTGCATCATGAAATCCAGACGACGGCCACAAGCCCCGCCTTTGCTGATGATCTTGCGGGTTTCGGTGACGTGCATGTCCAGACGATCCAGCTCTTCGGCGACATCGATTTTTTGTGCCAGCATGACAATTTCCTGCTCCACGCGGGTGGCTTCCAGTTCAACCTTGGCCTCAGCCAGACGGTCTAACAAACGCTGACGCTGCCAGTTCAGAATCGCCGGCATATGTTCACGCACTTTCGCCGCTTCCACTGCAACCCCTTCCAGACGTTGTTCCAGCAGGGCTTTTAATTTGTCGCCTTCAGAACGACGTGCTGCGATGAACTCTTTGAATACCTCATCAAATGCCGCGAGCAACGTGACATTGAGTGCATCCATATCCTGCTCTTCGCCTTCCATAACGCCCGGCCAACGCAGAATATCAACCGGATTTAACTGCCCCTGCCCGGCACGATCAATCACCCATAAGGCATTATCAATCAGCTGTTCCGCCAGCACTTCATTGATTTGCAACTGGCCTTGGCTAACCTGACTTTCAAAACGCAGATTACATTCAATTTTACCGCGCTCTAAGCCCTGACGGAAACGCTCACGCAGCACCGCCTCCAGATTGCGGAACGATTCCGGCAGACGAAAATAGGTTTCCAGATAACGTTGATTAACGGAGCGGATTTCCCAGACTGCCGTTCCCCAGTCACCTTTGAATTCTTTGCGGGCGTAACCGGTCATACTATGGATCATGGCGTGCTCTTTGATTAGCGTGAAATTAGACCGATTATACTCATCCCGCACTACGGCGTCAGTAGCCATGCAATGCAGACATAGATCACGTATAATTAATGGCAATTTAATCAGCCAGGAATCATCATGCGTCCAAGCGGAAGAACGCCGGAACAACTACGCCCTATCACTATTACCCGTCAATTTACCTGTCATGCCGAAGGTTCTGTATTGGTTGAATTTGGCCGCACCAAAGTGCTGTGCACAGCCACAGTTACCGAAGGTGTACCGCGTTTTCTGAAAGGAAAAGGCCAGGGTTGGGTAACCGCTGAATACGGTATGCTGCCACGCTCCACCCATTCACGCATGCACCGCGAAGCGGCTTCCGGTAAACAAGGTGGCCGGACGTTAGAAATTCAGCGCCTGATCGCGCGCTCACTGCGTGCTGCCGTTGATTTGACCAAACTGGGTGAACACACCATTACCGTGGATTGCGATGTATTACAGGCCGATGGTGGTACACGTACAGCGTCGATCACCGGTGCTTGTGTGGCGTTAGTGGACGCACTGAACTGGTTACAAGCCAAAGGCACGCTGAAAACCAACCCGCTGAACTTCATGGTGGCGGCGGTTTCTGTTGGTATTTATGACGGTGTTCCGGTTTGCGATCTCGATTATGACGAAGACTCCAGCGCCGAAACCGACATGAATCTGGTGATGACTGAAACCGGTAAACTGATCGAAGTGCAAGGCACTGCCGAAGGTGCGCCGTTCTCGCAAGAAGAGCTGATGCAATTGCTGGAACTGGGTAAACAGGGTATTCAGCAGATCATTTCGCAACAACATCAGGCATTAGCTTAATTTAACATTTTAAGTGACAAGGAATGAAATCACGATGAAGGCATATCAGCGCGAGTTTATTGAATTTGCCCTGGAAAAACAGGTATTGAAATTTGGCGAATTCACCCTGAAATCGGGTCGGAAAAGCCCGTATTTCTTTAATGCCGGTTTGTTTAACTCTGGCCGGGATCTGGCCAAACTGGGTCGTTATTATGCCGCCGCACTGGTAGATAGTGCGATCAACTACGACGTATTGTTCGGGCCAGCGTATAAAGGCATCCCGATTGCTTCAGCTACCGCTGTGCAGTTAGCTGAATTGCATGATCAGGATGTGCCTTGGTGCTTTAACCGCAAAGAAGCCAAAGATCACGGCGAAGGCGGTAATCTGGTCGGCAGCCCGTTAAAAGGCCGCATCATGCTGGTTGATGACGTGATCACCGCGGGCACCGCCATTCGTGAATCGATGGACCTTATCCAGGCCAATAATGCGGAACTGGCTGGGGTCTTGATTGCGTTAGATCGTCAGGAAAAAGGCAAAGGTGAACTGTCAGCGATTCAGGAAGTGCAACGTGATTACAATGCACCGGTCATTGCAATCATCACACTGGGTGATCTGATTAGTTACTTGGAAACGCAGCCTGAGATGGCGGTATATTTAGAAAAAGTAAAAGAGTATCGCGCCAGTTACGGCGTTTAATGCTTGAAAATACAGGCTGGTTACGGCTGGCCTGTATATCTCATGTGGACATTACATACCCAGCCATTTCATTAACATCAGAATATAATCAACCATCTGACATTCTCCCTGTATCTGCAATACATAACTTGTCGAAAACTATACAAATTATGGCATAAAGAAGAGTGATCAATCACTCTTCTTTACACTTGCACCCGCAGGAAATTAATGGCGACCAGACGAGCCAAAACCACCTTCACCACGTTCTGACGAATCAAACTCATCGACGATATTAAAACTCGCCTGCACCACTGGCATAAACACCAATTGTGCAATGCGCTCACCCGGTTGAATGGTAAAAGTAGTATTACCGCGATTCCACACTGACACCATTAACTGGCCTTGGTAGTCAGAGTCGATCAGACCGACCAAATTGCCCAATACGATACCGTGTTTATGACCTAAACCAGAACGCGGCAGAATAGTGGCACACAGACTTGGATCTGCGATATGAATAGCCAATCCGGTTGGGATCAGTTTGGTATCACCGGGCACCAGTTCGACTGATTCATCGAGACAAGCGCGCAGATCTAAACCAGCAGAGCCAGGTGTCGCGTATTCAGGTAATGGAAATTCGTTGCCGATGCGGGCATCGAGGATTTTCAGTTCAATTTGTTTCATGTTGATAGCGCTTAATAATTAATGAAATAAGTTGCTGAGCCACTTGCTGTTTGCTGGCCAGAGGCAGTTCTTGCTGTGCATTTTGCCAGAACACGGTTAAGGCATTCTGATCGGCATTAAAGCCCTGCTCTGCGCGGCTGACATCGTTCGCAGCGATCATGTCCAGCCCTTTACGCTGTAATTTATCCAGCGCATAACGAGCCACATCCTGCGTTTCGGCGGCGAAGCCTACCACAAAAGGTTTATCGGCGCGCGCGGCAACACCCGCAATGATGTCAGGATTTTTGACTAGTTGGAGTGTCAGCGTATCGCTGTCAGCCTGTTTCTTCATTTTCTGCGCAGCCACTGATTCCATCCGGTAATCCGCTACCGCGGCACAACCGATAAAAATTGAATGATCGGCCACTTGTGCTTCAACTGCGGTTTGCATCTCCAGCGCACTTTCTACGTCAATACGCACGACCCCTTTTGGTGTTGGCAGATTAACTGGGCCAGCCACCAGCGTGACTTTCGCCCCTAAAGCTGCAGCCGCTTCCGCCAGTGCAAAGCCCATCTTGCCGGAGCTGTGATTACTGATATACCGTACCGGATCGATCGCTTCACGGGTCGGGCCTGCCGTAATGAGAAAAGAGAGATCGCCGTGCTGTGCAGGTTGGAAAAATTTCACCACTTCAGCCACGATATCCAGCGGATCTAACATCCGTCCTGGGCCGACATCCCCACAGGCCTGACTGCCAATACCCGGCCCCCAGATCTGCACACCGCGTTGCGCCAGCACCTGCAAATTATTTTGTGTGGCGGCATGCAGATACATCTGCATATTCATCGCAGGGGCAATTGCTAATGGTGCGGTACTGGCCAGACACAGCGTGGTCAATAACTCATCCCCCATGCCAGTGGTCAGACGCGAGATAACATTAGCCGTCGCCGGTGCAACCAGCACCAGATCAGCCCATTTTGCCAGCTCAATATGCCCCATTCCCGCTTCTGCCTGCGGATCAAACATACTATTCGCCACGATATGGCCGGATACCGCCTGTAAAGTCAGCGGTGTAATAAACTCTTTCGCGGCATCGGTCATGACGACACGAACGTCCGCCCCGAGTTCGCGCAGACGGCGAACAATTTCTGCAGCTTTATAGGCCGCGATCCCGCCGGTTACACCGAGCAGGATCCGTTTCTGCTTTAGTGACATCACATCATCCTCATTTTTCATCTGCAGGCATAGTACATGATGGATGCCATTTAATTCCATGCTACCCTAATCGATAATTCCATCGTTCTCAGCGCCCAATCAACTTTATGAATCACAAAAGCATGGCTGTACTCAGCACACTGCGCCGCATCATCCGGACCATCGACCAGAATGAAAAAGAACTGAGCCAATTATCTGGCCTGACATTACCACAATTGCTTATATTGCAAACGCTGCAGGCCGAACAGCCAATGACAACAGGCACGCTGGCGAATCGCATGGATCTGGCGCAAGCAACGGTCACCAGCATTTTAGATCGACTGGAAAACAAAAAACTGGTGGAACGACAGCGAAATCAACTCGATAAGCGCAAAGTCTGGATCCAGCTTACTGCCGATGGTGTTGCTCGTCTGAACTCAGCACCAGACACCTTACAGAGTCGTTTTATCGAACGTTTTCAAAATAAGAAAGATTGGGAACAATCACTCTTGATTGGATCTTTGGAATGTATCGCTGAACTCCTCGAAGCACCAGACACCCGTACAGCTCCCATGCTGGACAGCGGAGAACTTACTCGATCCGGCGAGTGAATTCTCCTCGCCATTTACCCTCGCTTTTCTGCTTCATTTTTATTCGATTTTTCTTCCTTGGTTGCCCCTTAAATTACTTAGCCACAACAAGTAATTTGTTTTGTTTTTTGACGACCCCCTCTCTTCTTCTCCAGACAAACAACAAAAATACAATGCATTGCGATTGATTTTAATTACAATTAAAACAATAACATAAATAAACAAGCTCCTGTTTTTGCTTATGTTTCCTTGAAATATGAGAATATTGCTTTATGGTTATAAATGATCGCATTACTATGCATTTGCATGGCTATTCATTTTCTTAACGAGTAAAACAAGGGGATTCATGACCATAAAACTGGAAGTGAAAAACCTGTTCAAGATGTTTGGCGAGCATCCTGAACAGGCTTTTAAATTACTGCATAAAGGCCTGAATAAAACCGAGATATTCAAAAAAAACCACACAACTGTGGCGGTACAAGATGTCAGTCTGACCATTGAGGAAGGTGAAATCTTTGTCATCATGGGCTTATCCGGCTCAGGCAAATCAACCTTAGTCCGTCTGCTGAATCGTTTGATAGAACCCACGCGAGGTCAGGTCTTATTAGATGGTGAAGATATCGCCGCCATTTCGAACGATGCACTACGCCACGTCCGCCGCACTAAAATCAGCATGGTTTTTCAGTCCTTTGCCCTGATGCCTCATATGAGCGTGTTAGAAAATACCGGTTTTGGACTGGAACTAGCAGGTATCGACAAAGAAACACGTGATGCACGCGCATTGATCGCCTTGGAACAAGTTGGCCTGGCACAGTGCGCAGACTCATACCCCGATGAATTATCGGGTGGTATGAAACAGCGTGTTGGTCTGGCTCGGGCATTGGCCAATGACCCTGATGTGTTATTGATGGATGAAGCTTTCTCTGCGTTAGATCCGCTGATCCGAACAGAAATGCAGGATGAATTACTCAAATTACAAAGCAAACATCAACGTACCATTGTCTTTATTTCTCACGATCTGGATGAAGCAATGCGTATTGGTGATCGCATCGCCATCATGCAAGACGGAGAACTGATCCAGGTCGGCTGTCCTGATGAAATATTAAATAATCCTGCCAACGATTATGTCCGAGCCTTTTTCCGGGGTGTGGATTTGGCCAATGTTTTCTCTGCCCGCGATGTGGCGAGTCGGCGTCAAATTCCTCTCATCAAAAAACACGCCACAAATGGCCCGGTTGCAGCACTGAAACAACTGAAAGATCAAGATCGTGAATTCGGTTATGTCATCGATCGCAGTCGACGATTCATTGGTGTGGTTTCTATTGAATCGCTCGAAAAGGCGGCTATCAACAAACGCCCGCTTGACGAAGCCTTGCTGGAGATTCCACAACCCATTCTGGCAGATACACCCGTCAATGAACTTATTGGGCTTGTTGCCGGATCACCTTGTCAGGTGCCTGTCGTCGATAACGATGGTTTTTATGTTGGTCTGATTTCTAAGGCTAACCTGTTGCAAACACTCGATCGGAATAATGCAGCATGATGAAATCTTATCCATTGATGATATTTACACTCCTGTTGGCACTGGTTCAGCCGCTTTATGCCGCAGAACAGACCTCCACCGAAGTCGATCCGTGGGGAACCCCGACCGTTACGGTTGCAGCCTCTGCATCAAGCGCAACCGATCCCTGGAGCAATACGGAATCGACAGTGGCAACCTCACCGGACGTCGATTGGTTGAATACCCCGGCTGAATCTCAAACTGAAGCAGTCAAATTCGACGCATTGCATCCCTTCAGATCGACCGTGATCCCTCTGGATGACTGGATAGAAGGCGGCATTAACTGGGCTGTAGATAACTTCCGCCCGCTCTTTCAACTGATCCGGGCACCGGTTGAAGTCACCCTGAACAGTGTTGAAGCCGCGCTGCAAGCCATTCCATCCAGCATCATGATCATTCTGCTGGCATTGTTATCATGGCAGCTCGTGAGTTTCCGCATGGCTATTGGCACAGGCGTGAGTTTGGTCTTGATCGGCCTGATTGGCACCTGGATGGCGGCGATGACGACATTGGCATTGGTTTTAACATCATTGTTTTTCTGTTTACTGATCGGTTTACCAACAGGCATATGGTTGACCAGAAGTGAGCGGGCTTCCGCTATTGTGCGTCCCTTATTAGATGCAATGCAGACAACACCGGCGTTTGTCTATCTGATCCCGATTGTCATGCTTTTTGGCATCGGCAATGTACCGGGCGTGGTTGTCACGATCATATTTGCCCTACCGCCGGTGATCCGCTTAACCATGTTAGGTATCCGCCAAGTCCCGGCAGATCTCATGGAAGCGGCACACTCTTTTGGCGCAAGCCCTCGGCAATTGCTGCTAAAGGTGCAATTACCATTAGCCCTACCGACCATCATGGCGGGGGTTAACCAGACACTGATGTTGTCCTTATCCATGGTTGTTATTGCCTCTATGATCGCGGTAGGCGGATTAGGGCAGATGGTGCTGCGCGGTATCGGACGCCTCGACATGGGAATGGCTTCCGTTGGCGGTGTCGGGATCGTCTTACTCGCCATTGTGTTAGATCGTTTAACACAAGCCATGGGGCAAAAA
>JAQUHG010000306.1 GCA_028683735.1 Tolumonas sp.
AGCAGTTATTTTATAAGTTGTTAGGAAATGAATAGCCCATTTTGGATGTAACGCATGTAAGACAAATGGATTCGCAATGATCTGTTTTAGCCCTAAAACACCCAAGACTAAGAACCAAATGATCATGATCGGCCCGAAGAACTTACCAACTGTCGCGGTGCCATGCTTTTGGATATGAAAAAGTAAAAACAGTACAAGTAACGAAGCAGGTACAATATATCGTTTCAGATCAGGTGCAATAACCTGAATCCCTTCCAACGCAGAAAGCACTGACATGGCGGGTGTTATAATACTGTCACCATAAAATAAACCGCCACCGATCAGACCTAAGATCAACAGTGCCGTTGTTGTGTTATAGCCGGTGTTTCTTCCGGCTAATGACATGAGGGTTAATATTCCGCCTTCACCCTTATTATCTGCTTTCAGAACAAACGCCAGATATTTAATCGAAACAACCAATATTTGCGCCCATAAAATAAGTGATAAAAAACCAAGCACTATATCTTGAGTTGGTTTTAACCCAATATGTGGCGAAAAACATTCATGAATAGTAGATAAAGGGCTCGTACCAATATCACCATAAACAACACCGATAGCCGCAATGGTTAACTGGCGTACCGTTTGACTGTTGTGATTATCCATATTTCAATAGACCCAGAAAATAGCTGTTAAACAGCAATAAAAACCCCTCAGCTTGAATGCTGATAAAAATATTAACCTTATTTATTCGATTATTTTTTAATCAAAAATAAATCGATAACCAATTCCCGTTTCTGTTTGTAAATAACGAGGTTGAGTGGCATCTTTTTCGAGCTTTTGTCTTAAATGTCCCATATAAATACGAATATATTGAGTTTGCTCAACATATGAGGGCCCCCAGACGGTATTTAATAATTGACGATGCGTCAGCACACGGCCGGGTTGGGCTAAGAGTGCCATTAATAACCGGTATTCCAGTTGCGTCAGGTGTATTTCTTCATTATTTCTGAATACGCGCCGTTTCGTGCGATCAACCCGGACATCACCAAAACAAATTTCTGGGGATTCAGATTCTTTTTCCGTAATTCGACGACGTAAATTAGCCCTGACCCGCGCTAATAACTCTGCCATGCCAAATGGTTTACTGAGATAATCATCTGCCCCCGCATTTAATGCGTTTACTTTATCCATTTCATCACTGCGCGCAGATAAAACAATTATAGGTAATTGGCTCCACTGGCGGACTTCTTCAATAAACTGATTTCCATCACCATCGGGTAAGCCAAGATCGAGAATGACCAAATCGGGTTTCCGGGTCGCGGCTTCAATTAACCCACGTTGCAATGTTTCCGCATCAAAAACACGGAACCCTTCGGATTGCAGCGCAGTTCCGAGAAATCGGCGGATTTGTTGTTCATCTTCGACGATGAGAATATTCGCTGTATGGTCGCTCACGATTCGCTGCCTGGTTCTGGTTCTAATTCGGGTAAGGGTTGTAACGGCAATGTGAAGTGAAAATTAACACCACCACCATTGCGGTTTTCAGCCCATATTTGCCCACCGTGTGTTTCAACAATAGCCCGGCAGATCGCAAGACCCAACCCTACACCTGGCGTGGTCGATTCTTTTTCACCGCGGGCAAATTTCTCAAAAATCAGTTTCTCTTTTCCTGCCGGTAATTCAGGCCCAAGATTCCAGACCGTGATTTGTAACTCCGAACTGTGTACGGCAACATCAATACCAATCGTGACGTCTTTCCCGGCATATTTGCAGCTATTTTCCAGCAGATTCACCAATACACGTTCTATCAATACACCATCGCAATGTAATAACGGTAAATCTGACGGAATGTTAATTTTAAGCGGATGACCAGTGAGAGAAATACTTAATGTTGTCAACGCGCTACCAGCAATCTCCTGTAACGATTGCCATTCTTTCCGCAGATGCACACCTTCCGACTCTAAACGCGCCATATCCAATAAATTATTGACCAAACGGGTCGTTCCAAGCACCTGTGCTCTGATCGCATTGGCTTGCTGGGTATGTGGTGAACCATCGTGCGCTAATGACTGCATCAACATTTCTGCCTGTGCAAACAACACGGTTAGCGGAGTACGTAAATCATGCGACAGTGCGGCCAGCAACGCATTACGCAACCGTTCGGTTTCACTGTGTAATTTGGCATTTTCCGCCACGTGCGCCAGCCGGAGTCGCTCTAATGCAACTGAAATCAATAACGCATAGGTATCGAGCAAACGTTGTTGCTCGGGGATCATTAAGATCCGTAAATTAGCCGGTTCTAACACCAATACGCCTAACGTGCGTAATGGTGTAACTAATGGTACATAGCGTTGTGCGGTAGCAGGCAAAGTATCAGTTCCCATACCCGCATGGGCATTATGCTCAAAACACCATTGCGCAATCGCCTGATCAACTTGCAAATGTCTGCGCCCCATCAGCTGTAAGTGTTGATCATCATCAGGCAGTAATAAGGCGGAGCTGGAACGAAAACTGCGTTTCAGAAAATGTTCGGCAATACGGGCAATATCTTCCGCTGTTAAAACAGAACTCAAGGCTTTGGCCATTTCAAACAAGTTTCGCGCTCGTTCTTCACGGTAACGCGCTACCCGAGCTTGATAACGCGCCCATGCCGTTAATTGCCCGATGATAAGCCCCACCAACAACATGACACTGAATGTCAGTAGATATTGCGCATCTTTCACCGCAAAAGAAAAATGCGGGATAACAAAGAAAAAGTCGAAACTGGCAACGTTAATAATCGCCGCTACACTGGCGCTGAGACGCCCATACAACAAGGCAACAAAAACCACCCCCAGCAAATACAGCATGATGATATTGAGCGGCGCTAAATAGTTCACCAATAATGTCGACAGCAGCGTGATCACCACACAACTCAGTAATGCAGCACCAATGCCCGTGAATTGACGTTGCCATTTTTCATCTTTATGGCGCAGGTCAGCAGGCAGTACTGGATTATTTGCCGCATCACTTTCAGAAAGTGACACAATCAAGAGATCAAGATCAGGGCCGCGCGTTCCCAGACGATGAGCAAAACTGCCTTTCCACCAATCATGCCAGCGCCGCTTATTGTGACGACCGATCAGGATCTTGCCTAAATTATGCTCACGCGCATAGTGTAAGACTGCATCGGTTTCTTCCTGTGCGGGTAGCGTTGAGGTCTCTGCCCCCAGTTCCTGCGCCAAATGCAGCGTGGTCAATATATTCCGCCGTTCATGCTCAGGTAAGCGATGCAACAGTGGTGTTTCCACATACACGGCATGCCAAACACACCCCAACCGCCCGGCCAGACGCGCCGCCACACGAACTAACTTTTCGTTCCCGCCTCCCGGGCCAATGCAAACCAACAGTGAATCGCGCGTATGCCAAACGGGTTCGCCCGTATGCCGAAGGGCCTGCATTTGCTCATCAACTCGGTCAGCCGTACAGCGCAGCGCCAGCTCCCGCAACGCGATCAGATTTTCTTTACGGAAAAAATGCTCGATGGCGCGTTCAGCTTGTTGTGGCAGATACACTTTGCCCTCATCAAGACGACGCCGCAGATCATCAG
>JAQUHG010000307.1 GCA_028683735.1 Tolumonas sp.
TCGTTTGAAAGTTAATATGGCGCAATATTTGTGATATAGCTCATGTTAGACTTTGCCTCCCGTTTTTCGGTGGTGGTGCTATGTCCGCTTTATTACATCAAATCTATCTCTCAACACCCTTGTTTATTCTGGTGTTTATTGGCTATGGCGTGATGCGCTGGGCGCAGTGGCCTAAAGTGATGTCAGAGTCATTATCCCGTTTTGTCTTTTCACTCGCCTTGCCAGCGATGCTGTTCCATCTGATGAGTGATTTTTCCAAATTACCGCCGGTTGATGCCCGTTTGTTGATCGCTTTTTTTGGTGGCTGCTTTATTGTTTTTATCTTGGGCCGTTTCATGGCCTGGAAACTATTTAAGCTGGACGGTGTCTCGCAGTCGGTATTTGCTTTGGGCGGGATTTTTTCCAACAATTCGATGTTGGGTTTGCCGCTGGCAAAAATGATGCTTGGTGATGCCGCGTTACCATCGGTTGCCTTGGTGTTAGTGTTTAATTCGCTGATCTTATGGACGTTAGTCACTGTCTCTGTAGAGCTAGCCAAACACGGCAGTTTTTCATTTCGCGGTTTTTTTCATACCGTGAAAAGTGTGCTGAAAAACCCGATTGTATTCGGCATTTTAACGGGTACAGCTTGGGGATTAACCGGGTGGAAATTACCATTACTGATTGATAATACCGTTGGCATGATCAGTGGCGCAGCGGCACCCATGGCCTTGTTGTCGTTAGGTATGGGATTAGCAGAATATGGGATCGGCGGCAATTGGGGGCAATCGATCAGTATCTGTGTACTGAAACTGATTGGGCATCCATTGGCGGCGTGGGGAATTGCCCGGTTGATTGGTTTGCCGATCATGGAGACGCAGGCTATTGTTTTGTTAGCTTCTATCGCGACGGGTGTGAATGTCTATTTGATGGCGCGGCAGTTCAAAACCATGGAAGGAGTCATGGCGACGAGTCTGTTAGTTTCGACTGTGCTGGCGGCGGTGACAACTCCGCTGTGTGTGGTGCTCGCGGGGTAAATATTAAGCCAGCGTCTGCTGGCTTTTATTATATTGATAATTTCAATTACTCTTGTAATATCGAAGCATGAAAAAAGAATCTGCAACACTCATTTTTGAATCATTAGCATCCGGCATCCGACAGGATATTTACCGTTTGCTGGTGAAATGTGGTCAGGAAGGGATGGTAGCCGGGCAAATCGCTACTACACTCGGTTTACCACCGAATAACCTGTCATTCCATTTGAAAGCCATGGCGCATGCTGGTTTGTTGTCAGTCGTGCAAGAAGGTCGATTCCAGCGTTATCGCGCGAACGTCCCGCTGATGCTGGAGCTGATAGATTACCTGACCGCCGAGTGTTGTGGTGGACATCCGGAACAATGTATTCCTCGTTAATGCTCATGAAAGGGAAATAACCATGTCTGAAGTGACTATTTACCACAATCCGAAATGCGGCACATCGCGTAACACGCTGGAAATGATCCGTAATGCCGGTATCGAACCCAATGTGATCCTGTATCTGGAAACACCACCGACTCGCGAGACATTGGTTAAACTGATCGCCGATATGGGCATCAGCGTGCGTGAAGTGCTGCGGAAGAAATGTGACCCCTATGTTGAGCTGGGTTTGGATGATGCGAAATGGTCAGATGAACAGCTGATCGATTTCATGATGCAGCATCCGATCCTGATCAATCGCCCGATTGTCGTGACTGAATTAGGCACCAAGCTGTGTCGTCCATCTGAAGAGGTGCTGGATATTCTGCCACAAGCGCAACAAGGTGCGTTCACCAAGGAAGATGGTGAAAAAGTGGTAGATGCGACAGGTAAACGCGTGCTCTGATATTCATAAATAAAGGCTCCTGTAAGGAGCCTTTATTTCATTGGAGTAACGTAATTCTTTACGCCATAAAGTCTTTGATCTGCTGTTCGATGCCGGCACTGTCGAGTTTCAGATCGTGATGGATCTCTTCCTGGGTGCCTTGTTCAATAAAGCGATCTGGCAGACCGATATTCAACACTGGTTTTAACAAGCGTTGCGTCATCATCCACTCGTTCACGGCAGAACCGGCACCGCCCTGAATCGCATTTTCTTCCACGGTCACCAAAATGTCGTGCTGTGCGGTAATGGTTTTCAGTAGCTCAGTATCCAGCGGTTTTACGAAACGCATATCGACCAGCGTGGCATCCAGCTTTTCGGCTACCACTTTGGCTTGATGTAACAATGTGCCAAAACAGAGCAGGGCAATGCCTTGGCCCTGACGCACAATACGCCCTTTGCCAATGGGTAAGGTATCAAGCTCAGTGCCGAGAGCGGCACCACAACCACTACCGCGCGGATAACGCACTACCGCAGGTTGGTTAAGCTGATAACCGGTGGTGAGCATCAAGCGACATTCGTTTTCATCCGAAGGCGTCATGATCACCATGTTGGGCACGGTACGCAGGAAGCTGATATCAAAAGCGCCCTGATGTGTCGGGCCGTCGGCACCGACTAAACCGGCACGGTCGATGGCAAACAACACAGGCAGATTTTGGATCGCCACATCATGAATGATCTGGTCGTACGCGCGCTGCGTAAAGCTGGAATACATCGCCACTACCGGCTTCATGCCTTCGATGGCAAGCCCGGCGGCAAAGGTAACCGCGTGCTGTTCGGCAATCGCGACATCAAAATAACGGTCAGGATATCGTTGGGAAAACTCGACCATACCGGAGCCTTCCCGCATCGCTGGTGTAATGCCGACCAATTTGTTATCAATGGCTGCGGTATCGCATAACCATTGCCCAAAAATGTTGGAGAAGGTTGGTTTGCTGCTTTTATTTTTCGGCAAACAGTCATCTTCGGGGTTAAATTTCGGCACACCGTGATAACCAATAGGGTCTTTTTCGGCTGGGTCATAACCCTTGCCTTTTTTGGTCATTACATGCAGCAGTTGTGGGCCTTTCAGCTGACGCATATTTTTCAGCGTTTTGACTAACGCTTTGATGTCGTGACCATCAATCGGGCCGATGTAGTTAAAACCCAGCTCTTCAAACAGCGTACCGGGTATCACCATGCCCTTAATGTGTTCTTCGGCTCGCCGCGCCAGCTCTTTCACCGGAGGCATGCCGGATAAAACTTTTTTACCACCTTCACGCAAGGTGGTGTAAAGCGAACCAGATAACCATTTCGCCAGATGGTTATTCAGTGCACCGACGTTTTCCGAAATCGACATTTCGTTATCATTTAAGATAACCAGCATGTCTTCGTGCAGATCGCCGGCATGATTCAGCGCTTCAAATGCCATACCGGCCGTCAAAGCACCATCACCAATCACGGCAACGACTTTTTGATCCAGCCCCTGACGTTTTGCGGCGACGGCCATACCTAATGCGGCACCAATTGAGGTGCTGGAATGACCAACACTCAGCGGGTCGTATTCACTCTCTTCGCGCCAGGGGAAGGGGTGGATCCCTCCTTTTTGGCGGATCGTTTCCATCCGATCACGGCGACCGGTCAGAATTTTATGTGGATAGGCCTGATGACCAACATCACACACCAGTTTATCTACCGGAGGCTGATAGAC
>JAQUHG010000048.1 GCA_028683735.1 Tolumonas sp.
AAGGCAGCTGAAGATGTGGAAGACTCATTCTCAACATTAGTGAAGCGAGAACAACAAGCAACCATGCTGGCGCAAGGCGTTGACGCACTCAGTCGTGCTCGCAAAGCCTCATTTTCTGCTTACCAGAAAGGGACTGTCAGCATGATTGAGGTTCTGCAAGTTGACGAAAATTTATTGGAAGCATCGGATAGACAAATTCTGGCACAAGCTGAGTCGGCAAACGCTGCTGTCGCTGCATTTAAGGCTCTTGGTGGTGGCTGGCAAGCAGATATGAAGCATCCGTAATGTTCAGATTGGCAGTTAAGTTGATGCAAATTATGGCTAATGGAGGGGGGGCAGTGGTTTGGCATCGGCAATAGCAAGGGTATTTGATGCGGGTAAATGGGAAACGGCCATCATCACGATGGTCGGGGTTAACGTTGGCGCAGACCAAATGCAACGTGCTCGACATTGGTACAAGCTATCTGAAAGTGATAGCTCCCCTTTACGGTTTTATTGCTGCATTTATCGGATGGATAGCAGTCATGATGTTTGACGTCGAAATATCGACGCTTTTCCGTATATTAATTACAAGTATTCTGGTGTATTTCGCAATTACCGCCGCTTCAATGCGGTTCATATTTAGATCATGAATCACATTGAATAAATGCCCCAACTCAATTTTGGCATGTGACCTGAAGAATTAAGATGACCTAAATTTTCTATGGCTAGTAACTCGCTAAATTTGATCCGTCTTTCTTGGTTACACTCTGGTTTGCGCAGCAATCAGAGACGTATATTCCCTTCAATATCCTCCCGGATAACTTCAATGAACTCTTTCAGACCAGAGGGAATACTGCGATGACCCGGATAGTACAAATACATAGGCGGTTCTGTTGGTGCCCAGTCAGGCAAAACTTCTCGTAGTTGGCCTGACGCTAAAAATGCAGCCGCCCGCATTTCAAGGCAGTAACCAATGCCAACACCAGCAAGCGCTAACTCAAGAACTAAATTTGTGTCATTTACACAAACCTTTCCTGGGACATCAATCACTCGCTGTTCATCAGCTTTTTCAAATTCCCATCGATAGATAACACCTTGACCTGTACGCATTTGGATACAGCTGTGATTAAGCAAATCCTCAGGTTCACGAGGTGCTGTGTGCCGGTACAAATACGCAGGTGATGCAACAGTGACCCATTTCAAGGGCGTCGTCACTTTAACAGCGACTAAATCAGCTGGAATTGTCTCGCCGAAACGAAATCCGGCATCAAAGCCAGCAGCGACGATATCCACCATTTTATCTTCAACAGAGATCTCGACAGACATATCTGGATACTTCCGAAGATATATTGGCAAATATTTAGCAATCACCAGACGAGCACCATCTTGTAAAACATTCAATCTGAGACGTCCAACCGGACGTTCTCGGTGACGATTGACCTCTGCAAGTGCATCTCCGATTTCAGAGAATCCTATCTCCAGCCTTTTCGCCAAACTCTGTCCCGCTTCTGTTGGAGAGACGGTCCTGCTTGTTCTGTTTAGTAAACGAACGCCCAGTCGCGATTCCAGGTTTCGGATGGAATGACTTAATGCGGATGTGGTTACACCCAGTTCCTTCGCTGCCTGCGTAAAGTTGCACAACCGGAAAACAACCAGAAAGGAATTGAGATCAGCCAGATCTGAACGAGATATTTTAGAAACGGGAAGTTTAGCCATAAATCCCTCTATTGTTGAGTTTTTATAAACAATGCATATCCATAAATTCAATAATCGCAGTTTCTTATCGCAGTATTATTAATTTAATTCAACAAATAGGCTTTTTAAAAGTCCCTCCTTTCAATATTTGGGACAAAAATAAGTAAGACAGAGGTAACAACATGCATTTTGCGATTAGAAAAGATGCTGTCGCAGTGATCACTGGCGCAGCCGTTGGAATTGGCTATGCCATTGCGGAACGTTTGGCACGAGAAGGGATGAAACTCGTGTTATTGGATAAAAACATTCCCGCTCTTTCCGAGGCAATTAAACGTTTACGGACAAAATTTCCTGAACTCACCATTCACCATGTATACGGAGATGTCACTTCTCTAAAAGTTCAGCAAAATCTTCATCACGTTGCTGTATCGACGGGTGAAATTGGCATTCTAGTGAATAATTCAGCGATCCATCCAGGCGCGAACCCTTGGGAAGATCTACCTAAATGGCGTTCACTGATGGAGGTGAATTTTTGGTCTGTTTTGATGTTGCAGGAAAAGTTTATTCAGACACTGAGTCAGCAACAACGCCGGAGTGCCATTGTGAATCTCGGCTCTAAAGAAGGGATCACAACCCCACCAGGCAATGCTGCTTATTCAGTATCCAAAGCAGCAATACGTGTTTTAACTGAACAATTAGCTCATGAACTGAGAGAACGTTATTTTGGCAAAATCTCAGCCCATTTGCTGATCCCCGGTTTCACTTACACCCCTATGAATTTTCCAGATGCTTCGTTTGATTCACCAAAACCGGATGCACCATGGCACGCCGACCAAGTGGCTGAACGGCTATTACAGGGAATGGCTCAGAGCGATTTCTATATTTTCTGTGAAGATAACGAAGTGACCAGGGAGCTTGATCAACGCCGGATGCAATGGTCAGCCGATGATTTAATTCAAAACCGCCCTGCATTGTCCCGTTGGCATCCTAGCTGGATGCAACAATTTAAAGATTATGTGAGTCATACCGACTAACACCCCAAACTCAGTCGTCGGCATGTTCTGTTCTTCAGCCATATATCTCAGAACATGCAGCGATACATACATGATCAAGATAGACAACATGCACTTTTGTCTTCAAAAGCAAAGAGCCGTATCCATGCCAAAATCAGTCGAACAAACACTATCTGAATCAAGTAAGCAAACACTGTTTACCACGAGCAGCCCGGTCATTCCGATCCTGACTTTATCATTGGGTGGCCTGTTCCTTGGCAGCGGTGAATTTGCATCAATGAGTTTACTTCCCGCTATGGCAAACAGTACGGATATCTCAATCCCCGTTGCCGGAAGTTATATCAGTGCTTATGCGCTTGGGGTTGTCATTGGATCTCCAGTCATCGCAGCAATAGGTGCTGGTTGGTCTCGGAAAACATTATTGCTGACACTGATGCTAGTCTTTTTCTGTGGCTATTTATTCAGTGCTTTAGCCTGGAACTATCAGAGTCTGATGACCGCCCGTTTTTTGTCTGGTTTACCCCATGGTGCATATTACGGTGTCGCCGCATTGGTAGCGGCATCCTTGGTTCCCAAACATCGTCAAGCACAAGCGATCGGGTATGTGATGATGGGGTTAGCTGCTGCAAATGTCATTGGTGTACCGGTTATCACGTGGTTAGGACAACATACGAACTGGCGGATCGCTTTTGCTGTCATTGCCGTGGGCGGTTTACTGACTGCATTCATGTTATTGACGTTTATTCCTTCGATGTCACCACAAACAGGAACGAATGCTAAAGCAGAGTTATCTGTACTTAATATCCCTCAGGTCTGGCTGACTTTTGCTGTCGCATCAATTGGTTTCGGCGGTATGTTTGCTGTGTATAGTTACATCACGCCGACACTGACCGAAGTCACGCATATGAGTTTAACGCATGTTCCATTGGCATTAATAACGTGGGGATTGGGTATGGTGGTCGGGAATCTTATCGGTGGTTGGTTAGCTGATCGCGCCTTGATCCCAGCTATTTTCGGCATGTTGATCTGGAATGCACTGTTCCTGACTTTGTTTTCATTCACGGCTGGTTCTACTTTTTGGGCTTTATGTACACTATTTTTAATTGGAAATGGATTTGCGCTGGTGCCAGCGTTACAAAGCCATCTGATGAAAATTTCAGGCAAAGCACAAACTCTCGCAGCAGCACTGAATCATAGTGCCTTCAATCTTTCTAATGCGTTAGGCGCTACGCTGGGCGGCATCGCAATCTCAAATCATTTGGGTTGGGCATCAACAGGTTGGGTCGGTGGTTTGTTGAGCATATCTGGCGTTGGTTTTATGTATTTTGAAAGAGTATTAGCTCATAAATCAAAAATGAATATCAAAAACGAAAGATAAGGATAAGTGATGGATAACAAAACTAGTTATATTCAGCTCAATGACGGTAACAAAATTCCGCAAATCGGCTTAGGCGTATGGCAAGCAACGCCTGAACAAACCGCCATGGCTGTTCGTGAGGCTTTGCAGGTTGGTTACCGACATATTGATACGGCTTCAATCTATCGCAATGAGTCTGGCGTGGGTGTCGGTTTCAGGGAAAGTGGTCTACCTCGACAAGAAGTATTTATCACCACCAAAATTTGGAATGACGATCAAGGTGATACAGCAACCAAAGATGCGCTCTCAAAAAGTTTAGAACGGATGAAACTAGATTATATCGATTTATTGTTGATCCATTGGCCTGTTCCTCATCATGGTTTATTCATTGAAACATGGCAAACGATGATTGATCTTCAGAAAACAGGTCTCATCCGCTCAATTGGTGTTTCAAATTTCACAGAATCCAATTTGAAACAGATCATCGATGAAACTGGTGTGACGCCGGTATTAAACCAAATTGAATTACACCCTTATCTTCAACAACCAGCAATGCGACAAGTACATTCAGGATTAGGCATAAAAACTGAAGCCTGGAGTCCATTAGCCCAGAACCAAGCAATCAGTGATACAGTAATCGCTCAAATTGCAAGAAAACATAATAAAACACCCGCACAGATCATTATTCGCTGGCATCTGGAAAATAAGACGATTGTCATACCGAAATCAGTAACACCAAGTCGTATCAAAGAAAACATTGATGTGTTTAATTTTCAGTTAGATATCGAAGATAAGGCTGCTATTGCAAAACTGGATAAGAATCTGAGATTGGGGCCTGATCCATTAACCTTTGGTTAAGAAATCCTTCTCGCTCATGTGTACTAGCTTAGACCTGATCTGACAGTTACCAATTTTTAACGGGTGTATTGCTTTGCCAGTTTGCCGAACAAATGCATCATCACAGCGCTGTGTAATAAACAGCCTGTGTCAAAGTTGTTCTCGTGCCTGCTATTCAGTAAGTACTCCAGCTCATAGGATCGCAAAAATGACAGTGTATTTAACATAATGTTCATACGGGCGTATAACCGCTCATTGTCTTTGATGCTGAATTTATCGAATTCATTGTCTTGTTTTAAACCCGTTAGCTGCGCGTGCCAATGATCGAGTTGTGATTTATTGATGGTGTAGATGCAGACCGCTTCGGTGACTTTATCAATAATCAAATTATTGATTTTATTGAGTTCGTTACTATTTAGACCATTGATAATGGTATAAGCCTTGGCACCCTGTCGGGTTTTGAGATAATCGAACGTCACTGTTTTGCCAAATTTGCCGGTTTTCAAAAATGGTTTTATATCGAGGCCTATATCAAGTAATGAGTTGATTTTACGAGAATAATTGAGTTTTTCACTGTTAAATTCGGGTTCGATTTCTTCAATGCAGCGAGAATGTAAATCATAGAATGTGTGTCGCAATGGCCTGCTGTCAGCATATTCTGATTTAGAAGTCAGCGCATCCAGCTTTCTGCCAATGTCATTCAGTTCGTATTCACCCTTCAAGATGGAATCCATTTGTTCAATGACTGGTTTGCTTTGCAGCCAGATTTGTTTAATTGCTTGTTTGTAATCGGTCAAATGGGTTTGAACGGCAATATCGTGATTCAATGCGTGCGATTTATAAAAGGTGAACACGCTGACGACGATGGCATTCAGCGATAAAGCGGCACTAAACAGAGAAATGAGCGTGTTAAAGTCGCTCATGCCGCCTTCCCTTTTTTCTTGCTATCGAGTGCCGCTTTGTTGCCTGCGATGAGTAAAGCGTAGAAAACATTTCGGATATCAGGGGCGCGCACAAAGGCTTGTTCCGCACTATTCGCCAACTCAAAGAACAATCGATCGTGTTTTTTTAATAAACCAAAGTTACTGTTTTCATTATTGTTTGGCGTTGCTTGCGGCATCCCTTCCCCATATTTCTGACAGGTATATATACTTAGCCGTCAGAATGACAAAAGAAGAGTCGTTTGTGAATAATTTTACACAGGTTTAGGTATGTTTATTCCTTACTTCTGGATGGCTGCGTTCCTACGTGAATAAATTTACTTTTTTGGCTACAGCATCAATTCTCATACCATGCAAAATCGCTATACATTCGGCTATATAGCGATATTTTTGTCAGGTAACGAACATAATCTGGTACACATTGTTATATTTCGTTCAGTTGTGTCATTCTGCATAAAAGCGGACCTGAACATCCATGGGTTGGGCGTGGTATGGAGAGGAAGTCACGATCAGATCCGCTCCGGCCCGGACATAATCGGGCGCATTTTGCAGATTGACTCCACCGGCTACAGCTAACGTGGTTTGCTTATGGTGCATCTGGCAATACTCCGCTAACTCTGCGACTTGTTGGGCGGTAAATTTATCCATTTGCAACACCGGTGCACCGGCATCTATCCACATTTTGGCATCGTCAACGGTATGCACTTCGACAACTGGAAGATGTTCTGGAGATTGACGACGCAACTGTTGTAATAGCACCTCGGGTGATCGCTCGTTCAGAAACTGACGATGTTCGGCGAACACAAGAATCGATTCTGAGAGTCCAAGGCGGTGAATGCCTGCGCCTCCTGCTTTCACGGCTTTAACCGATAATATTTTGGTTCCTGGATTTTGTTTGCGTGTACAAACAACCGGAACATGGCCAGCCGCAGTAACCAGCTTACGAGTTGCACTCGCCACACCACTGGCCCACTCCACCAGTATCTGCGCTACCTTCCAGACCGCAAATAACGTGTCTGTCGGCCCTGTGACTTTGAGAAAAACATCACCTGTTTCTACAGTTTGTCCAGACAAAGCACAAACATCGACATTAGCTCCCCGTAATTCAAACAGACGGGCTATTTCTTCCACACCACAGAGTGTCATTGTCTGTCTGGCGGCATAGGTCATTGAAATTGGCTGATCGGTATTCAGAAGCAGCTCGGTGGTTAAATCGCCGAACGGGACATCATCCCGCAGAAGCTGCATCAGCTGTTCATCACTGAGAACACATTGCATGTTTATTAATCCTTACAAACAGGGTTCAAAAATTATCAACCAGACCATGAATCATCAAACAATGTGCCATCTCGGAAATACTTATCAGTCACGCCTCGCTGAAAATGCCGTATTCCAAGCTATTTTTGAAATTTGGTTAAGTTGATCGGGTGAATTTTTAATCTTATGTAGAAGTGCTTACTATTATTTAAGTAGCAGAAAGACTTGCAGAGAATGCAACTTCCCGTTGTATGTCCTTCCGCCCGATTTTTTGGTTCATAGCAGGCTGTCGCCATACGCTGGTGCTGCTGAATTTCCCTTACTCTTTCGGGAACGTGACTATGAAAGCAAAGCAAGAAAAGTACCCGGGCATCCCTGCCGTTATTAATGGTAACGGAGCTGTCGCCCACGTAATGGGATATGTCTGTGGTGGTGTGATCGGGTTTCCTATCACACCATCGACTGAAATCGCTGAACTCTATGAAGCCTTTCGCGCAGAAGGTGGCATTAATGTCTGGGGCAAGCATCCTTTCTTTTTTGAGCCCGAGGGCGAGCATTCTGCTCAAAGTGGCGCGCTTGGTGCGCAATTAACGGGTGGCCAATACATTTCGAATGCGACCTCAAGTCAGGGTGTACTGTATGGACTTGAGTCGCATTATGTCACCGTGGGTAAAAAAGTCGGCGGTTTCGTCTTACAAGTTGCGGCCCGGGTTGTATCAAAACACTCGCTGAACGTCATGGCTGGTCATGATGACGTCTATGCCCTGCTCTCTTCGGGTTATACGATCCTGTTTGGTGCTAATCCACAAGAAGCCGCCGATCTGGCTGCGATTGCTTATCGCATCTCTGCGTTATCTCTCATCCCGGTCACTAATGCGATGGATGGCTTCTCCACTAGCCACATGATGAGTGAAGTGTTACTGCCAGAACCCAAATTACTCAGGGAATATCTTGGCGATCCACAAAGTCGGATCAAAGTCCCGACCGTGGCACAGGAAGTGCTGTTCGGTGCAAAAGGACGCGTTTATCAGCTTAATCAGTATCTTTTGCGCCATGAAGCGGATTTCACACCCGCCAATATGACAGAGTTGACGGAGTTCCTCGCTCATCACGCTGATAACATCGAAACAGACCAAACCGGTGAGCTGGTTGCTGCAACACAAGGCTGGATACCAGAAGAGCTGCACGGTCAGTGGAAACGGCAATGGGTAAACGCTTTCGAAAAAGGTACCCGGCAATTGGTTCCGGCCTTTGTTGATATTAACAATCCGGGGTTGACCGGTGCCGTACAAAACCAGCCCGATTTTCAGGCCGGTGCGGCTGACCACCGCACGCACTTTGTCAGTGAGGTGCCGGGGCTG
The DNA here is from genome assembly GCA_028683735.1 of Tolumonas sp. Lineage (GTDB taxonomy): Bacteria > Pseudomonadota > Gammaproteobacteria > Enterobacterales > Aeromonadaceae > Tolumonas. Next base: position 8,444 of record JAQUHG010000048.1, read on the forward strand.
GTTCGTCAGGCGATGACCGAGTATTCCGCGCTGACAGGCCGCCACTATGCCCCCGTGCATACTTATCAATGTGACGATGCCGACTATGTCATGGTTGGTCTTGGATCTGTCTGTGATGATGTTGAAGCTGTCGTGGATCACCTGCGTATGCAGGGTAAAAAGGTGGGGCTTATCGCCATCAAGTTGCTGCAACCCTTCCCTGAAGCCGAAGTTATTGCTGCTCTGGCGGGCAAACAAGCTGTCACCGTGCTGGAGCGGTCTGAACAGACGGCGCTGACCAGCCTCGTTACTCAGGCCTTATTTAAAGCTCGCGAAAACGGTGAATCCGCTACGATCCGTCACCCGGACCTCCCATCTATCAACGCGTTGCCAACACTGACTACCGCCATCTTTGGCCTCGGTGGCCATGATCTGCAGCCTCGTCACCTGATCGCAGCCTTCGCTGCCATGGAAACCGGCAAAAATGCACCGCTTATCTATCTGGGTTCCCAATTCTTTGCGCCAACAGACAATCCGCGGCTTACCGAACTGCAACAACGCATGCGGCAAGCCTATCCGGAAACTGAATCAATGGCGCTGACGACAGGTATGAACCCTCGGTTGTTACCAGAGTCAGCGTTCCGCATCCGGTTCCACTCTGTTGGTGGCTACGGCACGATAGCAACGGGGAAGCTGCTCACCGATATTCTGGCCGGGGTGCTTGGCATGCACTCAAAATCGGCACCTAAATATGGCTCTGAAAAAAGCGGTGCACCGACCAATTTCTACATCACGCTGAGCCCTGACCCCATCAAGATCACGAATGCGGAACTGGAAGAGGTGGAAGTTGTTATTTCGCCTGATCACAAATCGTTTGTGCATACCAATCCGCTTAAAGGGCTGGTTGAGGGCGGTACTTTTATTTTGCAGTCATCCAGCACACCAGAAAAAGTGTGGGCAGAATTACCCCCTGTATTTAGAAATACCATCCGCGAGAAGAAGATCAATTTCTTTATCATTGATGCTTTTGCGGTCGCCAAACGCAATGCGCCAACACCAGAACTGGCAACCCGCATGATGGGGATTGCCTTCATCGGAGCGGTCGCAGGCCATGTTGAACAAGTTGCACATGGTGCATCAGAACAGGCCATCCTTGAGAAAATTAAAAAACAGATCACCAAAAAATTCGGTTCCAAAGGTGAAGCAGTCGTTGCCGGGAACATGCAGGTTATCCAAGAAGGGATTGAATCGACCCAACGCGTGGATTACAACGATCCGGCCTTCGCAGACCCATTTAGTAATGAAACGAAAATTCCGGTTCGCAACGTTTCGCTCTCCGCTTCGGTAAGCCAAACAGAATGTGCTTCATCATGTGGCTTGTTCGATCGCGAATATTTCAATGACATCGTGGCCACTCCGTTTAAGAACGGCACGATCAGTGAAGCGCCGGTCTTACCGGGCTCCGGGCTCTTCATGCCCCCGGGTAGCGCCGGAGCCAAAGATAAAGGCTTGTTCCGCCGGACAGTTCCGGTTTTTGATCCAAACAAATGCACTGGCTGTATGGAATGTGCATTAGTTTGCCCAGATGCAGCCATCCCGAATTCAGTGCATGACATTCATGAACTGCTCTCGACCGGCATTGCACAGTTTGATATTACCGAAGCTCAACGCAGCACCCTGCGAGAACAAATTATTCCGCTTACAGAAGGTATCCGCGCATCCTATCGACAGACCCGAGACGATCTTGCTTTCCATGAACTGGTTGCCGCGGTTGGCAGTAAACTATCGGTTCGACAAGCAACATTAAGTGCAAATTTCAGCAAGCTGGCAGAGGTTCTTTCAAAATACCCGGTAGCCCGCACTCGCCCATTCTTTGATGCCATGGAAAAATTAACACCCGGCACAGGTGGTTTGTTCATCGCCAATGTGGACCCGTGGAAATGCACTGGCTGTCTGGAATGTGTTCAGGTTTGTGGCCATGGTGCACTGAAACCGCAAGAGCAAGAGCCGGCATTACTGGAAACGCTGCAAAACAGTTTCGAGTTTATGAGCAAAATGCCAAATACACCGGCACGTTTTTTTGAGGATGCCACCAATGCCGATGGCGACCCCAAACGTCTGTTACTCGACCGAAACAACTACTATTCAACGACCGGTGGCCATGGCGGTTGCCGTGGTTGTGGTGAAGTGACCGCGATCCGTCAGGTCATGGCGGCGAATCATGCAATTACCGACAAACGGAAACATGCACATCTTGCTGAACTGGAGGATTTGATCCTAGCGCTGGAAACGAAAAAATTATCACTGAGTGCAGATGAGACTGCACGCAGCAACCGAATTGCAGACACGATCAAAACCTTAGAAAAACGTCTGTATCTCTATGAAGGTGGGCCAACCGGAAACGGGCCTGCTGGTGCCATTATTGCCAATTCTACTGGTTGCAGTAGCGTGTATGCGTCGACCTTCCCGTTTAATGCGTATAAAGATCCGTGGGTGAACAGCCTGTTCCAGGATGCCCAACCGCTGGCAAAAGGGATCTTCGAAGGTATCGCTGCACAAGCACTAACGGATATCCGCGCACTGCGCACCGCAAAACTCGAACTGGCAGATGCGTATCTTCCGCAAAAACATGACGCCGAAATGCGGCTCTTGAGTTCTGGTCAATTTACCAAAGAAGAACTGACCTTATTGCCAAACATCATCACGATTGGTGGTGATGGAGCAACCTACGACATCGGGTTTGGAGCCTTGTCGCGTATTCTTGCGACCAACACGCCAATCAAAGTAGTGGTGCTCAATACCGGCGCTTATTCAAATACCGGCGGTCAAGCTTCGACTTCCAGCTTTACCGGTCAGGATTCCGACCTTTCCCGCATTGGTAAAGCACATAGTGGTAAATTCGAAGCCCGCAAAGAACTGGGGTTAATAGCTTCGTTCCATTCCAATGTATTTGTCTGTTCAACCACGACAGCTCTACATGGTCATTTCCTGAAAAATGCGTTGGCCTGCCTGACGGATATGGAATCCCCTGCGGTGCTCGATATTTATACACCATGTCAGGGTGAAAATGGTGTAGCTGATAACGTCTCGGCAAAACAAGGGCGAATGGCCGTTGAAAGTCGCATGAACCCGGTTTTTGTGCATGATCCACGACGCGGAGAAAACCTGCACGATTGGTTCTCGCTTGAAGGAAATCCTGATCCGACACAGACCTGGACCACGACAACCATTGAATATCGCGATGATGACAACAAGTTGCAATTCATGAAGGTGCCGCTGACACCAGCCCATTTTGCGCTGACAGAAATTCGGTTTAGAAAACAGTTCCATCCACTGGCAGATGACGCAACGGATCCGGTGCAAATTCATGAGTTCATCGATCTGCCGGAATCAGAACGTGCAGGTAAAACGCCGTTTATTTACGCAGCAGACAGTCATCAAAAATTGATCAGACTGAATGTGTCGCCTGCGATCATTGCGCTCGTCGAAGAACGCCGGAAAAACTGGCATTTGCTGCAATACCTCGATGGCCAGCATGTCTCCAAAATGAGTGCCGAATACAAAGCTGGAATCGCAGCATTGCAGGCGCAAGTCCAACAGTCGCTCAAGCAACATGAAGATTCATTGGATAGCATTGCCCGCGCGATGGTTGAACTCGCAGCCTCCAGCAAAGCACCTCTGGACAGCCTGTCGATCCCGATCAGAAATATCAGCGATACAGCTGCAAGCATACCGGCGGCAACAAGCCATTCAACATCAGACGCTGTGCTGGTGACGATTGAAGATCAAACCCGTTGTACGAATTGCAAAACCTGTTATCAGGACATTCCTGAAATCTTCGAGAAAGTTCAAATGCTCATCAACGGCGAAAGCCGGGAGGTCGCACAAATCATTCCGGGAGCGCTTGAGAGAATAGCGGTTACGCCAGAACTGAAAGCACGGCTCAAACGCGTTTCAGCGAACTGCGATGCGGAGATCATTAAATGAATAAATTTACTCCAAATCCGCAAGATGATCTGCATCGCTATCTTGATGCCAGTGAATCTTTTGAGAAGTCACAATCGCAGCTCGAAACGTTGTCACAATCAGAAGCCGTCACGACGTTTCAAAATAAGATGGAATTACTGAAACGCCATCTGCTTCAGGAACCGCAGGCTTTTCGTGACATGTTCATCGCGGATGGCGCGAATGCGATTGTGCATGAATTTCAGCAAGATGCGCTTTCAGAAAATTTTACAAAAACCTTCTGGGAACTGCTGCTTCATGACGATGATACCAGTAAAGTCTTAATGCGCTTTGTCTGGCATTCTTCGTTGAAAATTAAACGGAAGTTTATACGGGCTCTTGATCAGTTCCTTTCTGATCGTTATCCAATGTTTAAAGGTTTATCTGAAAACTGGCCAGCTGATAATTTCATCCCGCCTTATGTCCGTTCGCCTGAAGAGCGTTCTCATGACTTCGAGTTGGTGAACCAGGGCTATCTTGGATATATGAACCTCGGTTATACCGCCCGTGAGGTTGATTTATTTGTCTGGCTTGAAGTTTTACGTGACAAGCAGTGCGAAGAACGGCCCTGCGAAATCGGGCTTCGTATTGCCGGAAAAGAAGAATCGAAAGGCGGTTGCCCGGTAAAAATCCATATCCCGAGAGTGCTTGATCTGATGGGCAATGGTAAATATCGCGAAGCCATGGAGCTCATTGAAAGCTGTAACCCACTCCCGAATGTGACAGGCCGGGTCTGCCCGCAAGAACTGCAATGCCAGGGTGTTTGTGCTCAGACAAAACTACCGATCGAAATCGGGCAAATCGAATGGTTCCTGCCACAACGAGACAAAGTCTTGAATCCCGATGGCATCGCAACTCGCTTTGCAGGTGTCCCTGATCCTTGGCAGAAAAAAGAAAAACCGCCGATTGCGATTGTCGGCTCAGGGCCTTCAGGGCTGATCAATGCTTATTTATTGGCGGCTGAAGGTTTCCCAGTCACGGTTTTCGAAGCCTTCCATACGCTGGGTGGTGTACTGCGTTACGGCATCCCTGAATTCCGTTTACCCAACTCGCTCATCGACGATGTGGTTGCCAAAATTAAACTGCTGGGTGGCAAATTTGTGCAGAATTTTGTGGTAGGTAAGACCGCAACACTACACGACCTTCAGGATGCCGGTTTCTGGAAGGTCTTCGTGGGTACGGGGGCAGGGTTGCCCCGTTTTATGAATGTGCCCGGCGAACATTTACTGAACGTCATGTCTGCCAACGAATTCCTGACCCGCGTCAACCTGATGCAGGGACTACGAGCCGACTACGAAACGCCACTGCCAGAAACGAAAGGAAAAGAAGTCATTATTGTTGGTGGCGGTAACACAGCCATGGATGCAGCCCGAACAGCCCGTCGTCTCGGTGGTCATGTGACGATTGTGTATCGTCGTACAAAGACGGAAATGCCAGCCCGGATCGAAGAACTGCACCACGCGCTCGAAGAAGGCATTCAGCTTCTGGAACTGCGTTCTCCCTGCGAGTTTATTGGCGATGATAAAACGCACTTTGTCACTGCCACAATTCTGGATGTCATGATACTGGGTGAACCCGATGCATCCGGTCGGCGCAGTCCGGTAACCTCCGGCGAGCAGGAAACCATAAAGGCAGATCTGGTGATCATGGCACTCGGTAACGAGCCGAATCCGATTATCAAAAATTCAGAACCCAGCCTTAAAACGACAAAATGGGGCACCATCGATCTGGCCAGCAAAGACTCAATGCAAACTTCGCTCGATGGCATCTATTCCGGCGGAGACGCCGCACGCGGTGGTTCAACCGCCATTCGTGCCGCCGGTGATGGTCAGACAGCCGCACGTGAAATCATCGGTGACATTAGCCTGTCGCTAACGGAAATCATGAACCGGGTCAAACAGGCTGATGCCTATACCGCTCTGGCTTCAGCCCCTCAGACAATTGTGGACAGGCGAGAACTTACGAGTGGTATTGTCGAATTTACCGTTAAGGCACCCATGGTCGCTCGTGCAGCCCGTGCTGGCCAATTTGTGCGGGTATTAGCCTGGCCAAATGGCGAGTTGATCCCACTAACGCTGGCTGACTGGAACAGTCACGAGGGCACAATCTGTCTTGTTGTACAGGGTATGGGCACAACCAGCCTGAGCATCAACCAGATGCAGATCGGTGAGGCGTTTACGGGTATTGCCGGGCCGCTGGGATTGCCCAGCGAACTCCATCGCTACGACCCGCAAAAACAGACAGTGGTGTTTACCGCTGGCGGTCTTGGTTTACCGCCGGTCTACCCTATCGCCCGCGAGCACTTACGTCTGGGTAATCACGTCACTCTGATTGCCGGATTCCGCAGTGCCGATATGCTGTTCTGGACCGGTGAGCATGAGCGCATTAGTCAGCTTAAGACCGAGTTCGGCGAGCAGCTGGATGTCATCTATTGCAGTAATGACGGTAGCTTTGGCCTCCGCGGCTTTGTCACCACGCCCCTTGATGAAATGCTGA
>JAQUHG010000308.1 GCA_028683735.1 Tolumonas sp.
TTTAGATCGTTACCTGCCCATCGTGGTTGGTGCAGATCAGGTGGCCAACCCGAAACCAGCAGGTGATACCTTCTTACTCGCCGCAGAAAAATTAGGTGTCGCGCCAGAACGTTGTCTGGTGTTTGAAGATGCGGATGCTGGTCTGAAAGCCGCAGCCGCAGCGGGTATGGCGGCCATTGATGTGCGTAATCTTTGGCCTGTGCAACGACCACTGCAATAAATTTGGTGTTATGAGGCTGTCGAAACTGACGGCTTCATATGGCTAAAGTTACACTCTAAACTCCCGTTTATACCGGCGCCACGCCGGCAGTTATGGTGTGCCCGTAACTGCTCTATCGCATAATAAACGGGATAATTTATGTTCTTCGAAGCCAATCAGGCGCGGTTTCTGTGTTCAGTGCCGGGTCTGCCCGCCATTTTTCAGGTGTTACGCTTTCATGGCGAAGAGTTCATCAGCCAGAGCTTTAATTTTTCCATCACCCTTGTTTGTGAAGACTCGGGCTTAGATCTGGCTGCTTTTCTCTATCAACCGTGCACTCTTAGCATCAAAACCCCAGATGGGTATCGTGTAATTGCCGGTGTGATTCATGAAATGGCACAGGGGGATAGCGGCTTACGTTTCACGGAATATCACATTACCTTGCGGCCCAGGCTGGCATTATTGCGGCATCGCGTGAACTATCGAATCTTCCAGCAACTGAGTGTGCAGAAAATTGTCGAGCAGCTGCTGCAGGAAGCTCAATTCACCAGTTTGGATTATCACTGGCGGCTGCATGAGAAACATCTGGTGCGTGACTATTGTGTGCAATATGCCGAATCGGATTACGACTTCATCCATCGGATCTTGTCAGAGGAAGGTATTCACTATCATTACGAAGTGCAAAATGGTCACTCGGTCTTAGTGCTGGGCGATGGTAATTTTGCCTTTCCGGCGGGTGTCAGCATGGATCACTACCCAGCCAGTGGCCTCAATGCCGATAAACCTGCGTTACGCGAATGCCAGACATTTTGGCATACTGTTGCCGGTAAAGTGACCGGGCGTGATTTCTCTTTTACTCGCCCACTGACACCATTACAGGCCGAAATCACACCGTCACCCGCGGCCAAAAACGAACAAATTCATAACACGCAATCACCAAAACTAGCTACTCAACCATTAGCCGTCGAACGTTTGGAAGGATACCGCTGGCCGATACTCAGTGATAACGATGCCGATACATTACGCTTAAGCCAGCTGGCACAAGCCCGCCACAGTCAGGCTGCGGTAACGATGAATGGTGTTACCGACCATAGCGGGTTAATGGCGGGCAAATTTGCCACGTTTAATGACTTACCACGTCGTGAATTTGAACCGCTGTGGTTGGTGCAATCGGTTCGGCATGAAGGCGAACAACCACAAGTTTTAGAAGAAACCAGTGGTGGACAGGCCAACTATCGTAATCAATTCACCGCAATGCCATGGCAGCGCCTGTTTGTACCACCATGCTGGCCGAAACGACCCACATTATCCGGTTATCAGACCGCAATCGTGACAGGCCCCAAAGGTGAAGAGATATACACCGATGAACAGGGGCGCATCAAAGTGCAGTTTCATTGGGACAGAGCCGGTCAGGGCGATGAGAAAACCTCTTGTTGGTTGCGATTAGCCCAAAGTTGGGCAGGCGATCGTTATGGCAGCCATTGGATACCGCGTATCGGGCAGGAAGTGGTTGTCAGTTTTGAACATGGCAACCCGGATCGGCCACTGGTGTTGGGTTGCGTTTATAACGGCGCGAATCACCTGCCGTATGAACTCCCCACCCATAAAAGCCGCACCGTGTTTAAAACCTTATCGACACCGGGTGGTGGTGGTTTTAATGAGTTACGTTTTGAAGACAAAAAAGGCCACGAGCAAATTTATCTGCACGCACAGCGTGACTGGGAACTGATGGTCAAGGCCAACGCATTTGCCACCATCGATGGCGATATCCACCGACTCACGCATGGCAACGCCATTGAACGAGTCAAAGGCGAGCGGCAGGAGCTCGTTAAAAAAGACAGTTTTGAACACCTGAAAACCGACGATCAACTTAAGCTGAGCGGCACGTTCCAACATCAGGTCGATCAGTCGTTTTTGGTGTCCGTCAGCGATGAATTACATCAAAACGCGGCGATTAAAATCAATATGGAAGCCGGGGCAGGGCTGACGCTCAAAGTCGGTGGCAGCTTTATCACTATCAGTGCTGCCGGTGTGCAGATGGTTGCGCTCTCGATCAATTTGAACGGCGGTGCGGCGCCTTTGGTGGGGACGCCGTTAACACTGTTAGACGTTATGAAGCCTATCGGTGCCGTCATGGCGACTGCCCGCAACAAAGTCGCTTCTGCTTCTAAGCTCTGTCGCGCAAGGCAGAAAAAGTGATGACACTCACTCACTGGCAACAGCACTTACCTGCCAATCATGCGATCTACGCATTAATCGATCCGTTGGCGGATAACCAACCGTTGCACTATTGGTATCGACACGCCAGCGACACACAAGCATGGCCGCTCTACGGCGGCACTGAATTTACCGATGATATTTTACATGGTCCCTGGTTACTTCCTCTGGCACAACTACCCAACTGGCTGACGTGGTGGCAAGAACAAGAGAGCACTGGTCAGGCACAAGGCGTTCTGATTGCCAGCCCATACCCAGTCGAGCAGCTGGTTCGACATTGGCAAAGCCTGCTGATTGCGGGGTTAGATGGTGAAGAAGTGCTGTTTCGCTATTACGACCCCCGCGTGCTGGCACCAATGCTTGCCACATTTACTGAGACTGAGATCTGCCAATTTCTCGGCCCTACCACATCGTTGTTAATTTGGCATCAAGCCGATTGGCGGGTTTATTCACCTTATCCCAACGCTGATTTAACCGAACACACCGAGCCTTGGTGGCGGATGCGGCCGTCCCATTTCGTGGGGCAACCCGGCGAAAAAGAGACGTGTCTGACAAATATTGCACAATGGTTGTGGCAACAAGCCCCGGAATTAACCTCCCAACAATATGAAAAATTTGGGGATCTTCGGTATGCATTAGATGCACATTACGATGAACTGAGCAAACAAGCCATATCTGATCGGTGGCTACCGTCTGTGTTGATACTTTATCTGTTTGGTTTTCGTGACTGGTGGCCAGGCATACAAAATGTGGTTGCATTACCTCCCGAAGCAGAACAAACCGATGTCATGCATACGATCATTGCACTGATAGAAAAATACCAACGAAGCAAGATGCAGGAAGACGATGGGCAATAACATAAAAAACTGTCTGGAATGTCAGAAAAACCAGTTCTGGGTTGAAATTCGGTTAGTGGATGAGCTGAATAAACCTTTTGGCTCATTAACCGGCACACTTAAGGATGCGACAGGTAACATACATGCCATAACGTTAACAGGCGGATATCTGTTATTAACCGACCTCCCAGCAGGGCCTGTGGAACTCAAGCTGGAGACTAAGGCTTTATTAACGGAAGCTAAAAAACATAAACCCCGGCCGATGCCGCAAACCTCACCAGC
>JAQUHG010000049.1 GCA_028683735.1 Tolumonas sp.
CAAATGGGACTTTCGTTTATTCAATGGATGCGTATCGGTATCCCCATTGTGTTAATTTTATTACCTATTGCGATCGTTATTCTGTTCTTCTTTTTTAAACCTAAGCTTAATCGCTGCTACACACCAGAAAGCATCACGTTTACCTGGACGATAAAGAGCCAAATGACGTTAGCCATTTTTGTTTGTACCGTTATTGCCTGGATTTGTTCTCTACCGTTATCGAACCTATTAGGTGGTATTGCGCAATTGGATACCTTGATCGCACTGATAGCCGCGGTGTTGATCTGCTTAACGGGAGTCGCCAGCTGGCGGGATATAGAACGACAAACAGAATGGGGTGTCTTAGTGCTATTCGGCGGCGGGATCACGCTTTCTGCAGTGCTGAAAGATACTGGAGCCAGTTTATTTCTGGCACAACATATTACCGCTGCTTTTGCTACAACATATCCCCTATTCTTGTTTTGTATTATTGCCAGTTTTGTCGTTTTTTTAACCGAGTTCACCTCGAATACTGCTACCGCCGCACTGCTCGTTCCTTTATTTGCCGGCGTTGCTGAAAGCTTAGGCATATCAGCCATTATTACCTCAGTGATGGTCTCGGTCGCCTGTTCTTGCGCCTTTATGCTACCCGTTGCGACACCACCCAATGCAATTGTATTTTCCAGCGGCTTGATCCGCCAAAAGGACATGATCCGTGTCGGTTTGTTGCTCAATATTGCTTGTATAATACTGCTGACAGGTTTGTATTATGTCGATATCTGAATCAAGTGCCGACCTTCAACCATGGGTGTTTTGGGTATCGTTGTTTATTGTGTTTGGTTGCCGATGAGCTGATAGTGTGAACTAACCCGCTAAACGATCGACCCGTTTTATTGCATTACAAACCATATCTGCAGTGACCATAAATGGCATATTTGCCATATCGGGAGTCTTAATCGCTGCATCAACAATTTGATTTACTTCCACTTCATTGAGTTGTGCTATCTCACGCAACGAAATCGGTACACCGCATTGCTTGGCCAATTGAATCGCTGCCAAAATTTCTGCATCGGAGCGGTTTTCCAATGCCAATAGACAGAGGTTGCCATAACCCACCAGTAAGCCATGACCAAATTCACGGGTTTTCTCTAATACAGTAAACCCATCAAACAAGGCATGCGCGGCAGCGACGTGATCACCAACCCCCATGATCGAGGTGAAACCAGCATAGATAAAAATGGCATCCATCACCTGCTCTAACGCTGTACCTGCTTCGCCGCGCATCACCTCACCACAAGCGGCACCACCAAAACGTTCAATCAATTGGTAACACAATTTACCCTGCACAAAAGCGGCCATATTCAGGCTGTAATCAGGTTCACCACCGGAAATGACACGATACTCATACAATTTCGCCAGCGTATCGCCCAAGCCAGCCGACAACCAGCGCACAGGAGCTGTTGCGATTAAGACCGGATCTAACACCACGATATCGGGTGCTTTATCCAGTTGGAATAAACCGATGTAATGCCCCGATTCATTGTATAACACCGACACCGTAGACACGGCAGCACAAGTAGCAGCAATGGTTGGAATCATCACTACCGGTAAATGACATATCTGTGCGACAACCTTACTGATATCGAGCGCTTTACCGCCGCCAACCGCAACCACCACGTTAGCGCTGTTTGCTGTTACTTGCGCCACCAGTGCATCGATATGTTGCTGGCTCACTTCACCGCCATACCAAGCTTTTTGCACGATTTGCCGGTTTTGCCATTCAGTTTGCGCTTGCATCAGGTGCTGTAAACGCGGCATCACCACTGAGAGTGCTGTTTTTCCACCGATCACAAAGATCTGATCCATCGCGACATCCAGCGTATGCCCCAGCCGACTGAGCGCGTCAACACCACGTAAAATATGGGTAGGAAAAGAGAGATGGGTTCCGGGCAAAAACATAATGACTCCAGCAGGAAAATTCGCGCGAAATGATCTGGAACCCAAGCAGTTCCAGATCATGATGAAAGGCAGATTTATTTCACAGACACATCGAAGCCTTTGAAATATTTCTTGGCTAACGTGGTCACGGTGCCATCGGCCTGCACTTTGGCAATCGCAGCATTGAGTTTGCTCTTCAACGCGTCATCACCTTTGCGCAAACCAAAACCGATGCCACTGCCCAGAATTTTGGTATCTTCGACCGGTTTACCAACAAAGGCGTAGCCCTTACCTTCGGGTTTGTCTAAGAAACCCGCCTGACCTGCCGCCGCCATCACTAAGGTGCCATCAAGACGGCCATTCACCATGTCGTTGTAAACCATGTTCTGATCTTTATACGAAGTAATGGTGACGCCTTTTGGTTCCCAATGTTCTTTGGCATACACTTCCTGAATTGATGCTTGCAGTACGCCGATATTTTTCCCTTTCAGACCTTCAACGGTTGAAGTTAAACCAGAATCAGCTTTTGCAACCAACTGTGAAGGAATACGGTAGATCGGATTAGTAAAATCGATGGTCTCTTTACGTTTCTCTGTGATGTTCATGGCTGAGTTGATCACATCAAATTTTTTCGCGGCTAACCCTGGAATTAAGGTATCAAAGCTGCTCTCGACCCATGAACACTGCAACTGCGCCACTTTACAGATGGTGTTGCCCAGCTCGATGTCGAAGCCTTCCAACTCACCTTTCGCGTTTTTGCTTTCAAACGGTGGATACTCCGCTTCCAACCCAAAACGCATCTGTTCTGCAATGGCGGAAGCCGATGATAAAACACCCAGTGCGAGCATGAGCATGCTGATTTTTTTCATGTTGAGTCCCTTCTACTTTTATCGAGATGAATTAAAAGAAAACACGGTTTTTGAGTGCAGGAAGATCACTCCGAACAGTTGTTAAATAATCAAAATCCAGCTCCGCAAGTGCAAAGCCATTACCTGATTCTTGTTGCGCCAACACCTTGCCCCACGGGTCAATAATCATGCTATGTCCAAAAGTTCGTTTACCATTGGGGTGCACGCCGGTTTGCGCAGCCGCAATCACATAACTCTGATTTTCGATCGCGCGCGCCTTGAGCAAGGTTTCCCAGTGGTATTCGCCCGTCGTATAAGTAAACGCCGCTGGCATAGTGATCACATCGAAGATCGGCTCTTTGCGATACATTTCCGGAAAACGCAGGTCGTAACAAACTGATGCGCGTACATTGCCAATCAAGGTGACAAAGGTCTGTAGCGCAGAGCCTGCGGCTAATGTGTCGGCTTCAGCATATGATTCAATGCCATTATCAAATCCAAACAGGTGAATTTTGTCATAGCGCCCGACACACTCACCAAATTCATTAAACAGCAGATTACTGTTATAGACCTTATTTGGCTCTGGGCTTTTTAGCGGAATGGTGCCGGCCGAAATCCAGACTTCATGTTGTTTTGCCAGTGCAGCAATAAAGGTTTGGATCGGGCCATCGCCGAAGGTTTCCCCTAGTGCAACACGCTCAGCATCATTTTTACCCATAAAGCAGAAATATTCTGGCAGCAGAATAAATTTGGCCCCTGCATAAACGGCCGCCTGAATAAGTTGTGCCGCCAGCCCCAGATTGTCAGTCACGTTGTCTTGGCTGTTCATCTGAATGGCGGCTACTAAATGACGATTGCTCATGGCTCACCCCTTTACCTGACAGAGCGCTTTTGCACCAGCGATAATCGTTGCATCGTCTTTAGCAAACGAGAGGCGGATGAGCTTGTTATCGGTGCCATCGGTATAAAAAGCTGACAGTGGAATGGTGGCGACACCAAAACCAGTGATCAAACGCTTCACCATGTCGCTGTCAGACTCTTGGCTGAAATGGGCGTAACTGGCCAGCATAAAAAACGATCCCGATGACGGTAACAGCTGGAATGGGCTGTTCTGGAGTTCTGCGATCATCAAGTCGCGTTTTTGCTGATAAAAGGCCGAAAGATGCAAATAAGTCTGCGGATCTTTCATGTATTCCGCGAAAGCATATTGCATCGGCGTATCTGCGGAAAACATCATAAATTGGTGCACTTTCAGAATTTCGCTCATCAGTGCCTGCGGCGCAAGGCAATAGCCCACTCGCCAACCAGTGACATGAAAAGTTTTACCGAACGAAGAGACAATCACACTGCGAGAGGCCAGCTCAGAATGCGTTGCCATACCATGATGGCGACGCCCATCAAACACGATGTGTTCATACACTTCATCTGACAAAATCACGATATCGGTGTTGCGAGTCACACGGGCTAACTGGGCTAAATCGTCAGCACTTAACACCTGCGCACTCGGGTTGTGTGGTGTATTGATGATGATCATGCGGGTTTTTGGCGAAATCGCCGCCTGCACTTCATCCCAATTAATGGTGAATTCTGGCACTGACAGTTTCAACGCAACGGGGGTCGCCCCTTGCAGGCGAACAATTGGCGCATAGCTATCAAACGACGGCTCGAAATAGATGACTTCATCACCGGGATGCACCAAGGCTGAAATAGCCGAATAAAGCGCCTCACTGGCACTTGCTGTTATCGTGATCTCTTGATTGACGTCGTACGACTGCCCATAAAGGGTAAAAACTTTTGCCTGAATCAGCTCTTTCAGCGCCACCACCCCCGTCAACGGCGCATATTGATTAAAACCTTGTTGCATCGCCTGCGTGACATGGTTAACCAGCTTGGCATCACAAGGGAAACTCGGCGCACCTTGCGATAAATTGATCGCGTTGTATTGGTTGGATAATTGACCGATGACGGTAAAGATAGTGGTTCCAACATCCGGTAATTTGGAATGAGTTTGCACCGGCGTCTGAATTGTCATGAAAGCTCCGTCTTATTGTTTATTCAGGCTGTATTCACCTTCATTAAACGTGACATTACTTGTGACCAGTAGCGAATTGTTGTCATAATAGCCATGAGAAAAACGCATAGCTAAGCGATCTAAACTGATGAGTAAACGCACGCCACCGTTCAATGCTTTACATGCTTTTGTGATAACAGCCCGCCATCTTAACCTCACCCGCGCTGCGGATGAGCTGTGTGTAACCCAAGGCGCGGTCAGTCGCCAGATTGCCACGCTTGAGGCCTATCTGGGTTTCTCGCTGTTCCAACGCCATGCCCGTGGTCTAGTGTTAACACCACAAGGCCAACAATATTTGCCGGAAGTAAAAACCGCATTTGACCTGCTACTCTCAGCCACACAAAAAGCTTGCCGCGAAAATGCGGTGATCCGTTTAAAAGCCCCTACCTGCGCGATGCGCTGGCTAGTGCCGCAATTAATGAAATTGGAAGCGGAACACCCCGAAATTCATGTCTCGCTCACCACCACGACAGCTCACGATGTCGATTTTAAAACTGAAAATTTTGATGCCGCGATTGTGTTTGCTGAACAGCCATTACCTGCAAATCAAGGCTACAAGCTGTTTGATGAGGTGATTTCGCCGGTCATCGCCCCGCATCTGATCGAGCAGATGGGCAAGAAAGATGGCGAATTGGATTTATCGACCTTCACGTTTTTACACCCAACCCACGATCAACGCGATTGGAAGTTGTGGCTGCACTCCAATGCAAATCATGCGTTCACGATGCGCAAGAATCAGCATTTCGATACCATGGATCTCGCCATCAGCGCCGCGATTCAGGGCTTTGGCGTCGCAATGGCCGACATCTCATTAATAGAAGAGGACTCACGCATGAAGCGCCTTGTCAGGCCCTTTGCCGAGTCGGTAAAAACGGGAGCGGCTTATTACTTGTGCACACCCCCGACCCAACCGCAATTGACGCAATATCGCACGTTTCTAACGTGGTTCAATTCATCGCTTAGCCATATCAGCGGGTAAATGCCGTCAACGGCTATACCCGCATCCGTCCAGCTCGCAATCCAAAACGCAGTCTGGCATTGGGAATAACCCCCATTCATCGGGTTGTTGCACCCGATAAACCTAATCGGCTCTGCGATATGAAGCTCACGGTAAGCCAGGTGAGATCCATCATCTCACTGTCTTTCTTGTTAATTTTTAGGCTTCAGATAGTGAATAAAGAGTGTGCACTAATACGTTGATAGCCATATTGATATCCTCTATTTGAATCGCTTCCAGTGGATTATGACTGATACCGCCCTCACAACGCATAAAGAGCATGCCGACATCACACAGTGAGGCCATCGCAATAGCATCGTGCCCTGCACCACTGGCAAGACTTAGGCTTCGTCCTTGCACGGCCATCACGGCTTTCGTTAGTTTCTGTTGCAGAACCACTGAGCATGGCGTGGCATCTGAATTGTAAAAGCAGTCATAACTGAGCGTTAAGTTTCTCCGTTCAGTAATTTCTTTGGCCGCTTTAGTTATCTCCCAAAGCGCGGCATCACGCTGTTGATTATCCGGCGCCCGGATATCCAGACTGAATGATATATCGGACGGAATTACGTTCACGGCACCGGGGTGACACTCGATCTTTCCAACAGTAGCAACTACCTCAAACGCTTGCGCGATAGACTCTATTGCCAAAATCAGCTCACTGGCCCCTACCAGCGCATCTTGACGCAATGACATGGGCACCGTGCCGGCGTGTCCGGCGACCCCTTTAAAAGAGAAATTCAGTCTTTTCGCGCCATTGATCGCCGTGACGACACCCAAAGCTAAGTCGTTGGATTCAAGTAACGGGCCTTGTTCAATGTGTAATTCCAGATAACCAATGAGATCAGATGGTTTTCGTTTTGCTTGATCAATATGATCAGGGGCTAAGCCAAAATCACGTAAAGCTTGTGCAAGTGAAATACCCTGATTATCTCGTTTATCCAGCCAGTGGCTTTCCCAGCTTCCTGTCAGCCCGCGGCTGCCCAACAAGGTCACACCAAAGCGGACCCCTTCTTCATCACCGAAGCCCACCACTTCGATGGCGAAAGGAAAACGCTTATTCTGCTGATGGAAACGAGACACCAATTCAATAGCCGTAATGACACCCAACATGCCATCGTATTTTCCGGCATTTCGTACAGTGTCGAGATGTGAGCCGAGCAATAACGCCGGGGCATTCGGTTTCATCCCCTCATAACGGCCGCAGATATTACCAACGGCATCCTGCCAGACCTGCATTCCGGCATCACGCATCCATGTGCCGACCCGTTGGTTGACTTGTTGATGTTGTTGTGAAAGATAAACGCGCGTTAACGCGTCAGTATCTTCACTGAGGAGTGCCAGCTCATTGCAGCGCTCAAAAATGCGGATGCCTGCTTCCATATCAGACCTCGGCAGAGGCATAAACATCCCATGCTGCCTGCAGTGCAGCACCCTGAGTCGTTTTAAAACCGAACCGGTTTAATACTGCTTCCAGCGCAGAAAGCGTCAGCAAAACGGTATCTTTACGCGCGTTGTAACCCATGGTGCCAATACGCCAGATTTTGCCGTGCAACGGCCCAAACGAGGTGCCGATTTCGATACCAAAATCATTCAGCAAGGTCTGACGGATCTGTTCACCATGTACATTTTCAGGAATATAAACACCCAACACGTTATTCATTTTATGCTTCAGGTCGCCGAAGGGTTTTAATCCCATCCCCTGAATGCCGGCTAGCAGCGCATCACCATGCAATTTATGGCGGGCAATACAGCTATCGATGCCCTCCTGAAGGATGATGCGGGCACATTCCCGGGCGCCAAAAAGCATGCTGGTCGCTTCGGTGTGATGATTCAGACGCTCCGGCCCCCAGTAATCCATGATCATGCCGAGATCAAAATAGTTGGAATAAATGATCTCATCGTCACCATCCTGATGGTTGACGTTTCGGATCCCCTGCTCGACATGTTTACGTTTTCTAACAACGTCAGCAAAACGATCACTGAGTGTCACTGGCGAGCTACCTGATGGGCCACCGAGACATTTCTGTAAACCCGCTGAAACCGCATCTAATCCCCAAGCATCCACTTCCATCGGATTACCGCCAAAAGAGGCAGTGGCATCGGTATAGAACAGTACGTCGTGCCGACGACAGATCTCGCCGAGTGCCGCTAGTGGTTGCAGCATGGTGGTCGAGGTATCACCCTGAACGGTAAGTAATGCCCGCGGCTTGATCGCAATGATCGCATCTTCCACCATTTGCGGATCAAACACTTCGCCCCAGGGTACCGAGATGGTATGCACTTCAGCGCGGCAACGGCGGGCAATTTCACACAGCAGATCGCCAAAGCGGCCAAACACCGGCACCAATACTTTATCGTCGGGGCGAATGGCTGAAACCAGCATGGCTTCGATCCCGGCACGGGAGGTGCCGTCGATCAGGAACGTCCATTCGTTGTTGGTTTTGTATAAAGCACGATAGAGCGCCATGGTCTGATTCATGTATTCCGTCATCGCAGGGTCATACTGGCCAATCAGTTGTGACGACATGGCACGCAATACTCGTGGATCGGCGTTGATCGGGCCCGGCCCCATCAACAGGCGAGCGGGAGGATTGATTTGATCGAAAGCCTGAATATCTAACATGGTCTATTCTCCGGAAAAATTAATTCACTGTGGCGATTAATGCCGCACCATCAGAACGAGGATCAGTGGCAATATCGATAACGGCATCGGCGGTAGCTGCAATCGCGCCGGCATGGCCCATTAATTCTGAGCAGGCTGGGATCGGTTGTATTTCATGCCCCCGTTGCTGCAACGAAGACAGAATATGTTCTGGCATGTCCGCTTCGATTTTCAGATTGTGGCTGTTATCACCCCAGGTTCGTCCCAATAGCCAGCGCGGTGCAGCAACGGCTTCGCTGAGTGATAACTGCTGATAGAGATGACGCCAGATGATGGCGGCCTGAGTCTGTGGTTGTCCTTCGCCACCCATGGTGCCGTAAGCCAAAACCCGGCCATCATTGAGATGCGCCAGTGCCGGGTTCAGCGTGTGAAATGGCTGAATATTGCCCTTCAGTTCATTGGTGGCACCGCTTTCCAGACTGAAACTGACGCCGCGGTTATTCCACAACAGACCCAGCTCAGGAATGACCAGACCAGAACCGAACTCCCAATAAATACTCTGGATAAAGCTCACCATGCGGCCTTCTTTATCGCGCGCTGCCATCCAGATGGTATCGCCTGGTATGGCCGGATTTGGCCATGGTGCGGCCTGATTCAGATCAATCTCTGCGGCCAGTTTTTGCAACGCAGGTTCTTGTAACCAGCGACTGATATCTTTAGTCGCCACTGTGGCATCCTGTGCTTCCGCATTGCGCACACGAAAAGCCTGCTTGGTCGCCTCCACCAGCAAATGCAGTTGCGTACTTTCATCCAGTGATGGATCAAAACAGCGATCAAACAGTGCCAGAATCAGCAGTGATGCAATGCCCTGCGTCGGTAACGGCAGGTTATAAAACGTGCCTTTGCTGGTTGTGACCGATAATGGTTCCACCAGACGGGCACGGTAAGCAGCAAGATCAGAAAGCGTCAGCGGCGAACCTGCCTTATTTAATGCAGCCGCGATGCAATCGGCTGTTTTCCCGCGATAAAAATCATCCAGACCGGCAATACTCAGGTGTTGCAGCAGCTCCGCCAAAGGCCCGTTGCATAATGTTTCGCCAACATTTAATACACCGCCGTTTGGCAGATAACGCTCGCTGAACCCTTCGACCTGCCTGAGATCATTGACGGTTTTACGGCTGGCAGCCGCCAGACTTTCTGTCACGCGGATGCCGTTACGGGCCAGATGAATAGCGGAATGCAGAATGTTCTCCAGCCCGATCCCGGCCTGCCATTTTTCACTGATTTCCAGCGCCAGTTGCCAACCGCTGACGGTGCCTGCCACCGTTAGTGCCGCCGCACTGCCGCGGGATGGGATCTGCGAATAGTTTCGCTCCTGATACCAAGCTGCAGAAGCCTGAGCCGCACTCACTCCTGCCGCATTAATGGCAACAGGCTGCTTTCCTGGTTCATGGATCAGCCAGAAACCATCACCACCCAGACTGTTCATATGCGGATAAGCCACCGCGATAGCGGCTGCAGCAGAAACCATCGCTTCAATTGCAGTACCACCATTTCGCAGAATTTGCATACCGGCTTCGGAAGCCTGAAAATGAGAGGCTGTAAAGGCTAATTGCTTCATCTCACTTTCCTTTACCAATGACATCGCTGAACAGATGGGCTAATGCCAGCAACTGCATGTCGCTGCCTGGTTTACCTATAATGGAAAAACCAAAGGGAACACTATCGACTTTCACTAACGGCAGATGTACCTGCGGAAGCCCGGCCAGACCGGCCAGTGCAGTTAACCCCAGCAATTTCATGCGGAAATCAGCCAGATCGGCATCGCTGGCGCTACGTAATGGCGCCAGATCAGGCGTGGTCGGAATGACGAGATAAGCGGTTTCCAGTCTGGCGATGATTTCAGTTTTCCACTGCTGACTAGTTTCCTCGGCAAGTGCTTCGGCCTCTGCCGTTAACTGGCTGGCCCACTGAAAACGCTCAGCGATATCCGGCGCAAACGCATCAAGATGCGGCAATGCCCACGCAGAATGGGTACGGGCGACTTCCCGCCCTTGTAAGGTGCGAAACGTATTATTCAGCTCACTCAGACGGGCCGGATCAAAATTCCACTCATTAACGGAAGCAGCACACGTCACCAGCTGTTGTTTGAGTGGTGCAATGGCGGTGCGCAGTGCTTCCGGCAACAAATCAAACAACGTGGTTGCCCACATCAAATCAACTGCTTCTGGTTTGACCGGTGCTTCACCGAATAACAAAGCCCCGACCCGTTCCAGCGTTACCGCATCACGACACAACCAGCCGGGGGTATCGAATCGCGGCGCTAACGGCACCATATGTTCTGAAGACAAGCGACCGTGCGTCGGCCGGATGCCAAACAAACCGTTGTAACAAGCCGGAACGCGGATCGAGCCGCCGGTGTCCGTGCCCAAGCCGACATCTGCTTCGCCACGTGCGACCGCAACAGCACTGCCGCTGGAAGAACCGCCTGGCAACCGATCTGGTGCCGCAGGATTAACCGGCGTACCGTAGTGAATATTGCAACCATTGAGGCTATAGGCCAGTTCATCGGTTTGCACACGGCCAATTACTTGCATACCGGCATTCATTAACTTGAGTAACACCGGTGATGTCACAGCTGCGGGTTCATGAGTGCTCAACCAGGTTGGGTTCCCTGCCCCGGTCGGAAATCCCGCCACATGGTAGAGATCTTTGTAAACCAGACGCAGATCGCTCAACGCCCCTTCCTGCGTCGTTCTGAAATTATGTGGCCCATGCGGGCAGTAAACAGAAAAATCAGCCAAGTCCATCACTCCAATCCGAACTTCAATACACTCATTAAACAACTATTGTTTCTTTTAGTAAATATAATGGAACTATTATTTCTAATGGGGACATAAAAAATCTGCGTAACCAATGAAACGATTCACGCAGAAATCTTTTTTTTCCGTTCAATCAGGAACTAACCACCCAGTGATGGCTCTAATTCATCCATCAGATCAAACAGTTCATCAATCGCCTGCACCCGGCTGTCATCGGATAGTTTCTGTTGGCAAAGATTCGACATCAGACTAACCACCGCCATCGCACTGGCATAACTGGCAAAGCCACCGGGGCTGATTTGATGGCAGGTTAAGGTCCAGTCCGCATGTGTGGCGTGTTCCAATCCGGAAGGATCGGTGATCAGCAGACATTTTGCCGGCGATTTACCCAGCCACTGCATAATGCGTTTTACATTAATCGGACGACGACGCATGGCAACCATAATCACCAGATCTTGATCGGTGAGCTGACTCAACTCTTCCGCCAGCGTTTGCCCAGGCTGTGGCACGATATCAACCCCCGTTCGCAGTTGTAATAGCTGCTGGCGCCAGTGCAGTGCGACCGGATAACTGTTACGAAAACCGATCACCTTAATTTGTCTGGCGGAACAGATCGTGTCAGCGATAACATCCAGCGGTAAACGTTGTAAATCCGTCAACGTCTGCTGCCAGTTTCTGGCTTCCTGTGCCTGATGATTGGCTAATAATGTGCCGATATCCGATAGCTGTTGATCTGCCAGTAACGGAGAACCTGACGTCTGCACTTTGCGCAAATCTTGCCGCACTTCAGCAAAACTATCGTAACCCAGACGTTTAAAGAAACGACTCACGACCGGTTTCGACACCCGAGCCAGACGCGCCATATCCGCACTGGAATAAATCGCCAGTTCAGCTTCATGCGTCAGCAGAAATTCAGCGAGTTGCCGTTCTTTCGGCCCCATCTGTTCCAGCTGCAGGTAAATCCGTTGTGCAAGTTCCGAGCGCGGCATAAAAATCCTGTACGTTATGTTTCAACTAACCAGTTCATAGAAACTAATGTATCAAAAAATCGTACAGAATCACTTTGTTATAATTTCAGCTAAGAATAAAAGTTTCAGCTCATCCAGGAGACATGCGCAGCGACTATCCGCCACCCTTCCGGAAAACGAACCCAGGTCTGGCTCTGACGTCCGATACGAGGTTCATTTTCACGAGTGAAGGTGGTATTCGCTGTCGCCATATCCTGACCAAATGCAGTAACCACCGTGTGTTCCAGTGTTCTTGCCAGCCCTGCCGGTAAACGCTGACTGCGAAA
The DNA here is from genome assembly GCA_028683735.1 of Tolumonas sp. Lineage (GTDB taxonomy): Bacteria > Pseudomonadota > Gammaproteobacteria > Enterobacterales > Aeromonadaceae > Tolumonas. Next base: position 12,552 of record JAQUHG010000049.1, read on the forward strand.
TGTCTGGATTTGCTCATATCCCACCAGATTTTCTGTCGCGCCATAACGCACGGTTTTTGGATGATTCCAGAATAGTTTATCCAGCACGGCTACATCGTTGCTTACCAGTGCCTGTTCATACTGCATAAACATCGCCATGACTTCAGCAACAACATCCGGGTTATTCAGTTCCATATTCATACCTCGCTCTATACCTCTTGTACGGGTTTGCGCACAAAAATGATCCTATTGCCTAAAAATGGTGCATACACTATTGCTCATCACGTGTACTAACAGGCCGTTAACACCACAAAAAACATAAAAACAGCCTCATATGTCTCTATTTTTAGCTGTCTCTGCATTTCACCATGGGTTGGTATTGTATTTGCTTTAGAATAAAAAGAAACTTTCGTTTCTAGTTTAATTTAAATGGAAATAATAGTTGTATTACTCAGGATGTGAGGTTGAATATGAATGCATGGAAACAGTTATCAGGTGTTTTGTTGTTAGGTCTCAGCGTTATGGGAGTCGCGAAAGCAGACCAGCTGGATGATATTCAACAAAATGGCGTTCTTAAAGTTGCCGTACCACAAGATTTTCCACCCTTTGGCTCAGTCGGTGCAGACATGCAACCACATGGTTATGACATCGATATGGCGGGATATCTGGCAAAAAAACTAAACGTTAAACTAGAGCTGGTGCCAGTCACCAGTGCAAACCGTATACCCTATTTACAGACCAAAAAAGTTGATCTGGTTATTTCCAGTCTGGGTAAAAATCCGGAACGTGAAAAAGTGATCGATTTCAGTAATGCCTATGCCCCTTTCTTTCTAGGTGTATTTGGTGCGGAATCTGTGGCGGTTAAAAAAGCCGACGAGCTGGCGGAAAAAACCATTGGGGTAACCCGTGGCGCAGTAGAAGACATGGAGCTGAGCAAAATTGTTCCTGCTTCTACGACCGTAAAACGCTTTGAAGATAACAACACGACGCTGTCGGCCTACTTATCCGGGCAGGTTGATTTAATTGCTACTGGCAATATTGTGGTAGGCGAAATCGCCTCTCGGATGCCCGACCGCAAACCTGTCACTAAATTCCTGCTGAAAAATTCACCCTGCTATATCGGCATCTATAAAGGTGAAACGCGCTTACAACAGAAAGTAAACGTGCTCATTGCGGAAGCCCATCAGGATGGCTCATTGAATAAATTTTCAGAGAGCTGGTTGAAAGCACCACTCCCTGCTGATCTATAAAACGGATGCTGCCATGAGTTACCAATTGAACTTCCGGGAGTTGGTTCCCTATCTGCCCGAGCTTGGGCAGGGATTACTGGTAACCCTTGAGCTGACGTTGTATGCCACTGTCGGTGGCATACTGCTCGGTACACTGGTTGCTGCGGCACGCACTAGCCGTTCACGACCTTCACGGTTGCTGGCAGGCATTTATGTTGAATTTATTCGCAACACACCGTTTATTGTGCAGCTCTTTTTCATCTTTTTTGGCTTACCCGCCATCGGCGTGAAACTGACTGCCTGGCAGGCCGGTTTAATCGCCATGGTCGTCAATTTAGGGGCATACAGCGCAGAGATATTGCGGGCTGGCATTGATGCAACCCCCAAAGGCCAGTGGGAAGCCGGTCGGACATTAGGCTTAACTCGTTTCCAGATCTTTACCCGAATTGTGCTGCCGCCCGCTTTTCAGCGCATCTACAGCTCGCTGGTTGGGCAATGCATTATTGTCATGCTGGGCTCTTCGGTCATATCGCAGATCTCAGTTGAGGAACTCACCTTCTCGGCGAATTTTATTCAGTCGCGTAGCTTTCTCAGCTTTGAATCTTATTTACTGACCGCACTGCTTTATTTGATTCTGGCGGTATTAATGCGACGCGGATTTGCTTTATTAGCCCGCTATGTATTCAGGAGTCAGCCACGATGATGCAATTTACAGATTGGGATATTTTCCGGAATCTCTTACTGGCAGCACGTTGGACTTTACTGTTATCACTGATCGCGTTTGTTGGCGGCGCCATCATCGGTTTATTGCTGACGTTTATGCGCACATCGCGTCGGAAAGCGTTGATTTGGCTGGTGCGAGGCTACACTGAACTGTTTCAGGGCACACCTCTGCTGATGCAGCTGTTTCTGGCATTTTTTGGTCTCTCACTGGTCGGGATCGATGTGAACGCCTGGACAGCCGCTACTATCGCGCTCGTCATGTTCAGTAGTGCC
>JAQUHG010000309.1 GCA_028683735.1 Tolumonas sp.
ATTCTTTCCTTGCCAAGGAATTGATAATGACCCTCCGTTCTTACCTTGTTTCCAGTTTGATGCTGTCACTGGTATCTGTCTCTGCAATGGCTTCGTCAGTTGAAGTATTGCATTGGTGGACCGCCGGTGGCGAAGCCAAAGCCGCCGGAGTATTACGCAGCTACTGGCAGGCATTGGGCAATGAGTGGCAGGATTCCGCCATTTCCGGTGGTGGCGGCAAATCAGCCATGACAGTATTAAAAAGCCGCGCCCTCTCTGGTACTCCACCAGAAGCTGCACACCTGAAAGGTAGTGAACTGCAAGAGTGGGCTGCGTTGGGCTTCTTACGTAATCTCGATAACGTTGCGCAGCAAAACGGCTGGGAACAGGTGTTGCCTGAGTTTGTGCAGCACAGTGTGCAGTCAAAAGGTCATTATGTTGCGGTACCGATCGGCATTCACCGCGTCAATTGGTTGTGGGTTAACCCGAAAGTGTTTCAACGCCTGCAACTCACGCCACCTGCAACCTGGTCTGAGTTATTAGTTGTTGCCAAAAAACTAAAACAAGCCGGCATTACGCCGTTGGCGATTGGCGATGATCAATGGCAATTGGCGATTTTGTTTGAAGCGATTGTATTGGGTGAAGGCGGCAGTGATTTTTACCGCCGAGCGTTTATTCAGTTGGATCAAACCGCGTTGCAAAGCGACACCATGCAGCATTTACTGGAGCTGTTCCACCAGCTACGGGAATATATTGCAGATGACTACGGTGGCACAAACTGGAATCAAGCGACACACATGCTGATCGAAGGCTCAGCCGCCATGCAGTTAATGGGCGACTGGGTAAAAGGTGAACTGACTGCGGCAAACGTGGTACCAGGCAAAGATATTCTTTGTTTACCAGCACCCGGCACTGACGGCAAATTCAGTTACAATCTCGATTCGATAGCGATGTTTGATGTGCAAAGTCAGCAGAAACAACAAGCGCAGTTGCAACTAGTGAACATGATCATGACTTCCGATTTTCAGCATGCCTTTAATCGGGTAAAAGGGTCTATTCCGGTGTTAAATAACCAGACGCTGACGGATTTTGACCAGTGTGCGCAACATTCTGCTCAACAGTTACAACAAGCCATTAAACAACAGGAATTGGTGCCGAGCATGGCTGAAGGCATGGCGAATTCTAGCTATGTCCGACAGGCCATCGGTGATGTATTAGCGGGTTATTTCAATAATCCGGATGGCGATGCCAAACGGGCTGCCCGCCAGCTGGCGCGGGCGGTACTCTCTGCGCAACGTTAATGATATGCTTTATGTGGATAGTTGATTCACAGGAGCAAACATGACTTTTTCGGCAGATGACATCAACCAGACTCTGGATGCCAGTGGCTTACGCTGCCCGGAGCCGGTGATGATGGTGCGTAAAACCGTGCGATTGATGCAAGACGGCGAGACGTTGCTGGTGATTGCCGATGATCCGGCGACAGTGCGCGATATTCCCAGTTTCTGCCGTTTCATGGATCACACCCTGTTAGCCAGTGAAACCGAACAACCGCCCTATCGCTATCTGATCCGTAAAGGGTTGAACTAATCTCAACCCTTCCATCTCGCTCAATTTTATCTGTGGCTTAGATCTCGTAGTGCAATGGTGTTTGAACTTCACCGGTTGCAAAGACTTGCGCCTGAATATCGCTGATCGCCAATGATGGGTTACAGATCTGCAGAAAACGCCAGGCAAAATTGGGTTGGAACTTACCCTTTTTCAGTCCAAACCAAGCGGTATTGGCGGGAAACAGATGCTCGGCATTGATACGCACTAAATTACTGTCTTTAACCGAATCAATCGCCATATCCGCCAGAATACCGACGCCTAAACCCAACTCGACATAGGTTTTGATCACATCAGAGTCTTGTGCACTCAAGACGATATCCGGCTCAATATCGGCCATTGCAAACGCGGCATCAATTTTAGTCCGCCCGGTTAAGCCGGATTGATAAGTCACCAATGGCCACGCGCTGAGATCTTCCAGCGTTACCTGTGGCAATTCCGTTAATGGATGGCCACGCGGCACTAAGATGGCGTGATGCCAGCTGTAATAAGGAAACGCCGCGATCTCTTCGTAATCGGCCATCAATTCACTGGTGAGACCAATATCCGTTTCACCGTTAAGCAGCATGGAAACTATTTCGCTTGGGCTACCCTGATGCAACACCAGTTGTACTTGCGGATATTGTGTCCGGAACTCTTTGATGATGCCCGGTAACGCATAACGCGCCTGCGTATGGGTGGTAGAAACATGTAACCGCCCGCGATCGCTGTTGGCAAAATTATCGGCCAAACGGCGGATATTATTCGCTTCAGTCAGAATACGCTCGGCCATGGTGAGCAGCGCTTTACCCGGTTCGGTCATCCCTAACAGACGTTTCCCGCGGCGGATAAACAACTCCACACCCAGCTCATCTTCCAGCTCTTTGATATGCCGACTGACACCCGATTGTGAGGTATACAGCGTATTCGCCACTTCGGTCAGGTTGAAATGGCAGCGGGCTGCTTCGCGGATAATCTTGAGCTGTTGAAAATTCAAGCCACACGTTCCTTAGTTTCAGACTGATAGAGCTGCGTTTGTCGCGCCACCAGTCGTACTGATAATCCTGGACGTAACTCTAACACAGCCACCTGCTCACGTGGCACATCGACTTCAATCAAGGTGCGTGCGACACCATTATTTGCGGAAACTTCGACACGATACGCACCTCCAAACGGTAAAATTCGCACGACAGTCGCCGGAATACCATGCGGAATGTTGGCTGGTAGTAGTTCAAGTTCATGCGGGCGCACATACGCAATAGCTTGGGTATCGGTAGTTGCCAGACCGGACATTTGTTCGGTTAGCGTGGCACCAGACACTTCCAGTTGTCCACTTTGCAGATGGCCGTGGAACAGGTTAACCGTGCCCAAGAAACGGTGTACAAATTCAGTCGCCGGCTTTTCGTACACTTCCTGCGGTGTACCAAATTGCTCAATTTTGCCAGCATTCATCAGCACCACCCGATCGGCCACTTCCAACGCTTCTTCCTGATCGTGGGTCACGAACAGGCTGGTCACGTGCAGTTCATCGTGCAGACGGCGTAACCAGCGGCGTAACTCTTTACGTACTTGCGCATCTAACGCACCGAAGGGTTCGTCCAGCAACAGCACTTGCGGCTCAACAGCCAATGCACGTGCTAACGCCACTCGTTGCCGCTGACCACCAGAAAGTTGGGTCGGATAACGATCAGCAACATGTCCCAGCTGTACGAGCTCCAACAGCTGTTTTACTTTCTGTTGAATAACATTTTCATTCGGACGTACTTTGCGTGGTTTAACCCGCAGTCCGAATGCCACGTTTTCAAAAATAGTCATATGGCGGAACAGTGCATAATGCTGGAATACAAAACCAACATTACGTTCACGGACATGCAATTCTGACGCATCAGCGCCATTTAACAGAATACGACCACTATCGGCTTGTT
>JAQUHG010000050.1 GCA_028683735.1 Tolumonas sp.
GCCCAGTCAGGTTTGCCTTTGTTCTTGCTGACACGATGACGGATTTTCTCTTTCGGTTTTTTCTCGTCTTTCTTGTCGTCTTCTTTTTTCTCTTTGCGCTTACCGGCTGGTTTGCTGACCTTATGTTGCGGACGCAGGCTATCCACCACGCGGCGCATCATTTTTTCTTCGGTGTAACGCTCAACGCGTTCCATCATGCCAACGTCATGTGCTTCAACCAGATTGATGGCGCAACCTTTTTTACCGGCACGCCCGGTTCGGCCAATACGGTGAATATAGGTATCGGCTGAACGTGGCATATCATAGTTAAAGACATGGCTAACATCCGGCAAGTCGATACCACGCGAAGCAACATCGGTAGCGACCAGAATTTTTACACGCTCAGAACGGAATTTATTGAGTGCTTCGATACGCTTCTCTTGTTCCATTTCACCGCGTAACCATGCGCAATCGATGCCGCTGGCCTGTAACTGACTGACCAGTTCAGCCAGACGTTCGCGAGTTTTAACAAAGATAATGCTGCGTGTGACATCTTCCTGTTGCAGCAAATGTTTCAGCAACTGGAATTTATGCTCGGCGGTGTCGGCAAAATAGACCAGTTGCTGGATCTTCTTGCGCTCACTACGTGGTGGCTCGGCAAATAACTCTGCCGGATCTTTTAATAAATCTTCAGCAAATTTTCTCAGGCCAGCGCCTTCCAGCGTTGCTGAGAACAGCATGGTCTGTTTACGCCAGCGCGCTTCGGCGGCGATACGATCGACATCGCCGATAAAGCCCATGTCTAACATGCGGTCTGCTTCATCCAGCACCAGAATTTCAATATCACGGCTGTCAAAGCGTTCATCTTCAATATATTGCATCAGACGACCTGGGGTCGCGATGATGATATCAACCGTTTTTTCCAAGGCCGGTAGTTGCTTCTCTTCGGCGACACCACCGATGATGCTGGCTACTTTCAGATGCGTGTAAGAAGCCAGCGCTTCGGCTTGTTCGGTAATTTGCAGTGCCAGTTCACGGGTCGGCGTTAAGATCAACGCACGCGCAGGGCCGGGGCGACGGCGCGGGAAGTCGATCATGTGCTGCATCATCGGCAGCAAGAAGGCGGCAGTTTTACCGGTGCCGGTCGGCGCGGAAGCCATTACGTCCCGTCCTTCCATCGCCACTGGGATCACCTGTGTTTGAATGGTGGTCGGGCGTATGAAACCCAACTCTTCTACGGCTTGTAGCAGAATGGGATCCAATTCTAAGGATTCAAAAGACATAAACGACTTCCTGACTTACAAATGAGGGCGCACATTATAGGCAAGTATGGCGTAAAATTCGCAGCTATTTTAGTGTTACTGAAAATTCAGAAGATGAAAGATTCCTATGGGCGGTCATAGCTTTACTTTTAAACAGTTTCAGATTGAACAAGATCGCTGTGCGATGAAGGTCGGTACTGACAGTATTGTGCTCGGCAGTTGGGTGCCGGTGACGGGCGCAAAACGGATTCTGGATATCGGAACCGGAACTGGCATTCTTGCCTTGATGTTGGCGCAACGCACAGCTCAATCGGTGCAAATTGATGCGGTGGAATTAGATACCGATGCAGTGAAACAGGCTGAGGAGAACATTAACGGTTCTCCGTGGCGCGAGCGTATTCGTATTATTCGGCATGATATTCGTACTTTTCAGGCGCCATATTACGATTTGATCATCAGCAACCCGCCCTATTTTGTGCATGGGCAGACACTGCCTGACGCCGCGCGACAGCGGGCACGGCATACCGGTGAATTAGATCAAACAGCATTATTACACAGTGCAGAACGTTTGCTGGCGCCATTGGGAAAACTGGCTTTGGTGTTGCCAGTGGAACAAGGTGAGCAGTTAATTACATTGGCGGGTGAACAGGGCTGGCATTTGCAGCGACGCTGTCTGGTGGAAACCAAACGCGGCAAAACACCGAATCTGGTGTTATTGCTGTTAAGTCGCAAGGCTACTGAAACGGTGGAAGAGCAACTTTGTCTGCGCGAGACCGATAATCGTTACTCTTCTGAATTTATAGCGTTGGCCGATGAATTTTATCTGCGCATGTCCGCTTAAAGCTCAGCTATTTCTTCTAACACTTGTGGCAGCCATTTTTGCAGGCGCTCGTCGGTTTGTTCATATTGCGTGATGTCATCCAGCGCCAGCCCGCAAAAGTAGCTGCCATCGGCAACCAAGGCTTTTGATGCTTCAAACTCATAACCTTCGTTTGGCCAGTAACCGACGATCTGACAGCCTTTGGCCAGCAGTTTGTCGTGCAATAAACCCATTGCATCTAAAAACCACTCGCCATAGGTTCCCTGATCACCCAGCCCAAATAACGCCACGATTATACCGTTCAGATCGACTTCGTCGATGACATCCCAGTTATTGGCCCAATCGGTTTGAATCTCACCAAAATCCCAGGTTGGAATGCCTAAAAACAGAATGCTGTAGTCGGCCATTTTGCTGACAGGCGTATCGGCAAGGTTATGGATCGTGATGAGATCAGCACCCAGAATAGATTGGATTTTTTCCGCTACAATTTCGGTGTAACAGGTGCTGGAGCCGTAAAACAGACCAATTTGCATAATGATTTCCAGACAACAAAATTGATTCCATGTTACAAAAGTGCAGCGCGGATCGCCAACAAAGGTAACAAATTAGTCATGAAACAAGATAATCCTCTGATTGAGCAGTTTTTGGATATGTTATGGCTGGAACGCGGGTTGAGCGATAACACCATCTCTTCCTACCGGACTGATCTGTATAAGCTGAATGACTGGCTCGACAGTAAGGCTTCTTCTTATCTCACGCTCGATACCTTGTTGCTGCATAACTATCTGGCATGGCGGATCGATCAGGGCTTTAAGGCAACTTCGACGGCACGGTTATTAAGTGCGTTGCGCCGTTTTTACCAATTTTTAATTCGTGAGCAATTACGGGCCGATGACCCAACGGTAGCGCTGGATGCACCGAAGTTGCCATTACGGTTACCCAAAGATATCAGCGAAGAGCAGGTGGAAGCGCTGTTATCTGAACCGCGTGTGCAAGACCCTATTGAGTTGCGCGATAAAGCGATGCTGGAACTGCTGTATGCCACGGGTTTACGTGTTACTGAATTGGTGAGCCTGCAAGTGCATCAACTGGCTTCGAATATGGCGTATGTGCGGGTGACCGGCAAAGGCAATAAAGACCGCTTAGTGCCAACGGGTGAAGAGGCGCAATACTGGATCCAGCGTTTTATGCGCGAAGGGCGTATGACGCTGCTGCATGAGCAATCATCAGATGTATTGTTTCCGTCAAACCGCGCACAGCATATGACCCGCCAGACGTTCTGGCATCGCATTAAACTTTATGCGGTGCGGGCCAATATTAATTCTGATCTGTCACCACATACGCTGCGACATGCTTTTGCCACACATTTATTGAATCATGGCGCTGATTTACGCGTTGTGCAGATGTTGCTCGGCCACTCTGATCTGTCGACGACCCAGATCTATACCCATGTGGCACAGGCTCGTTTGCAAGAATTACATCAGGAACATCATCCGCGCGCCTGACGCTGGATTGAGTACGGGAGAACATAATGTCAAATAAAACAATCCGAGTATTTTCATTGAGTTTACTGGCTTTGATGGTGTCATCCGCGATGGCGGAACAAGTGGTTGACAGCCAGATCGCCGCGGTGACGGTTTACCCTTCTTCGGCCACGGTCACGCGAACATTTGCGGTGGAATTACCTGCCGGGCCGCAGACGGTCTTGGTTGCAGGCTTACCGTCCACGCTAGATGAGAACTCACTGCGCATCACCGGTAGCGGCGATAAAGGCAGTTCGGTGGCCAGCGTCGAGCTTAAAAATGAGGTGCGCAGCGAGCTGGTGCTGCCACGCGCAAAAGAGTTACAAGACAAGTTGACCACTCAATTGGATCAGTTGGCATTACTGCAAGCCGATGAGTTGGCACTGAACACGCAGCAAACCTATCTGCAAAAACTGGCGGAACAAGGTGGCACACCGAAAGCAGAGAAGACTGTCGAGAGTAATTCAGTTGCGCAGTGGCGTGCGGGTTGGCAGACGTTAGGCGCGGGGATGAAAGAAATTGGTGCGGCAAAAGTCGCGCTGGCACGCGAAATTCATGCGCTGAAACAGCAAATTGAGGTGACGCAGCGCGAGCTGGAGCAGCTCAATAATCGCCAGCAGGACAATAAAATCGCCGTGGTGCATCTGCAATCGGCGGGTGGCAAGTTGGCGATGAAGTTGAGTTACCAGCTCAATCAGGCTAGTTGGTATCCGGTCTATGATGCGAATTTAGATACACAGCAAAGCAAACTGGCAGTCACTCAAGCGGCTTATGTGCAACAAAACAGCGGCGAAAATTGGGATAATGTCGTGCTGACTCTCTCAACATTGCAGCCCAGTGCTGCGGTAGAGCCACCGGCACTGTCCAGCTGGTGGATTGATTATCAACGCCCTGTACCACGGAACACATTAATGAAATCGGCTGGTGCCGTCGCTGATGCGGCGATGCCGGAAATGATGGTGGCAGCTGCACCGGTAGCCGAGCAGCGGGCGACGGTGATTGATAGCGGCTATCATGTTTCTTATCAGATCCCAGGCAAAATTAATGTGAATTCCAGTGAAGAAAAGCAACGGGTCGTCTTGCAGCAACAACAGTGGCCAGTTGCGTTAAATTTACAGGCTGTACCGCGTCTGGATCCGCACGCTTATCTATATGCCAAAGTGGAAAACCCATCTTCCACACCGCTGTTGCCGGGGGAATGGTTATTACAACGTGATGGTGTCAGAGTGGGGCGGGTTGATCAGCCGTTATTAGCTCCGAAAGATCAGATCGCGATGGGTTTTGGTGTTGATGATGCAGTGAAACTGGAATGGCAGACGCTGAAAGATGAAGCGGGCAAGTCGGGAGTGTTGAATAAACAACAAACCCTGCAACGTCATTACCAACTTAAAGCCATTAACGGACACACCAAACCTATGCTGCTGACCGTGCTGGATAGCTGGCCAGTTGCTAAACAGCAAGATATTAAGGTTTCAACGTTAGATGGCACTGCGGCACCGAAAGAGCAAAATGTGAATCAGCAAGCGGGTGTGCAACGTTGGGAATTGCCGTTGCCAGCCGGTAAAACGGCGACATTAGACACCGGCTATCAGGTCGCTTATCCGCAAGACAAACAGATCGATAATCTTTGATCCTTGCTAATCAGGCTGCTGCGGGCTAACGTGCCCGCAGATCCTGCTTAAATACTCAGATAATTGATGATGACTTTTAAACTTCGCCGTCGGCCACAGGTCGATGACTCCTTTTTACCTGCCGATATGCCTGCTCGTTTACGCCAGATTTATGCTAGCCGTGGCATCACGCATGTCGATGAATTAAATCGCTCTGCTGGTAATTTATTAGCCCCGCAAGGGCTGAAAGATTTACCGCAAGCGCTGGCGTTACTCAACGACGCTTTGCAGCAGCAACAACGGATTATTATCGTCGGCGATTTTGACTGCGACGGTGCCACTAGCACGGCCTTAATGACGTTGGCTTTGCGTGCCATGGGCGCACAGAACGTCGCCTATTTAGTGCCTAACCGTTTTGAATATGGTTATGGTTTAAGCCCGGAAATTGCCATGCTGGCGGCCCAGCAAAATGCTGAATTACTGATCACGGTTGATAATGGCATTTCCAGCCTGGCTGGTGTCGAAACGGCACGTCAGCAGGGTATGAAGGTTTTGATCACCGATCACCATTTACCCGGCTTGGAATTGCCACAAGCGGATGCCATTGTGAATCCGAATCAGCAAGGTTGCGGATTTGGTTCGGGTAATCTGGCGGGTGTGGGTGTGGCGTTTTATCTGATGGCGGCACTCAAAAGCCATTTGCAGCAACTCGGTTGGTTTACTCAACAAAATATTACCGCGCCGAATGTCGCTGATTATCTCGATCTAGTGGCGCTCGGTACGGTCGCGGATGTGGTGGCGCTGGATAACAACAATCGCATTTTAGTGCATCAGGGGTTACAGCGTATCCGTGCGGGCAAATGCCGGGCGGGTATTAAGGCGCTATGTGAAGTGGCCGGGCGCGAGCTTTCCCGTCTGACGGCTAATGATTTAGGCTATTTTTTAGGCCCGCGTCTGAATGCGGTGGGGCGTCTGGATGATATGACCATGGGTATCGCCTGTCTGCTTTCCAACGATGAAAAAGTCGCCCGTCATTTGGCATCACAAATGGATGCATTAAATCAGGAACGCAAAGCCATTGAAGGCAGCATGCAACAAGAGGCGCTGGCGACATTATCGCGCTTGAAGGCATTGGAAGGAGAATTACCGGCTGCTTTAGTGTTGCATCAAGATGATTGGCATCAAGGGGTTGTTGGCTTAGTTGCATCTCGCATCAAAGAGCAATATCACCGCCCGGTATTTGCCTTTGCGGAAAGCAGTGACGAGGAACTAAAAGGTTCTGGCCGCTCTATTCCGGGCCTGCATATGCGTGATGCGCTGGAACGTTTAGATCAACTGCATCCGGGGTTGATCAGTAAATATGGTGGACATGCGATGGCGGCCGGGTTGTCGTTGCCAAAAATCAGCTTAGAACCCTTCCGTGAGAAATTCACCGCGCTGGTGGCGGAATGGCTCACACCAGAACAGCTGACCGGTACCGTATTAACCGACGGTGAACTGCTGGCGCAGGAGTTTACACTGGAGATGGTCGAAGCATTACGCAATGCCGGGCCGTGGGGACAAGCTTTTCCGGAACCCTGTTTTGATGGTGTTTTCCACTTACGTCATCAAAAGCTGGTGGGCAGTAAACACCTGAAAATGGAAGTCGAAGTTCCTGGTGGGCCTCGCTTAGATGCCATTGCTTTTCACGTCGATTTAGCTTGCTGGCCGGATGCATCAGTCGGGCAAGTCCAGCTGGTTTATCGGTTGGATATCAATGAATGGCGTGGTCAGCGTTCAGTGCAGTTATTGGTTGAGAAGGTTGTTGCTGTCCGATAATAAAAATGCCCCGCGGCATGCGGGGCTAAAATACCGGTTTACTACTTACAAAATAAAGTGCGCCACTTTGCTGTTTAGATCAACTGCATGAGTCTGCAATTTATTCGCATCTTCCTGTGCATTAACGGCATCATCAGCCAACTCATCAGCCACATCTTTAATCGCTGTCACGTTAGTCGTGATTTCGTTGGTAACATGGCTTTGTTCTTCGGCGGCGGTTGCTATCTGGTTTGCCATATCGGAAATGGAACTGACGGCACGGGTAATTTCTTCCAACGCGGCTGAAGCATCAAGCGCATCCTGCACACTATGTGAAGCCATATCCTGACTTTTCGCCATAAGACCAACCGCTTTCTGAGTAGTACGTTGTAAGGTTTCAATCGTGGATTGAATTTCAGTGGTGGAAGCCGCAGTACGTTGTGATAACACTCGTACTTCATCGGCGACCACCGCAAAGCCTCGCCCTTGTTCACCGGCGCGAGCAGCTTCAATCGCAGCATTCAATGCCAGTAGGTTAGTTTGTTCGGCAATGCCTTTGATGGTGGCCAGAATGCCATTGATCTCTTGCGCGTGACGATCAAGTTGCGCAATGACATCGGTGGCTTCAGAAACCCCATCCGCCAGATAGCTAATAGATTCACGCGTTTTATTCACTAAATATTTACCAGCTTCGCTACTTTCAGCCGACTGAATCGCAGCGGCAGCGGTACGCTCCGCATTACTGGCAATTTCTTGTGTTGCTGAAGCCATTTCAGTTACAGCAGTTGCTACCATTGTGAGTTCTTGCTGCTGGCGACTTAACTCACGTACTGAACTTTGGCTGCGCTTCAAACCATGATCAGCTTCACCATCAATATTACTGGCCAGTGTTCGGATATGTGCAATCAGTTCATTCAGGCTGCCGACAAAGCGGTTGAAATTGGTTGCCAGCAACCCGATTTCATCTTGTGCAGAGAGAGGAATTCGTTGGGTCAAATCACCTCTGCCGTCCGCGATGGTTTGCAATGCGCCGGAAACCGTTTTTAGTGGGCGGAACAGATAATTGATCAGCAGACTGAGTGCCAGACTAAAGCCACCACCAATGATTAATGCAATGATGATTTGTTGAATTAACTGGCTATACAGCGGGTCCATCAGCGTCGCTTTATCCAGCGAAAATAAAATGTTCCATTCGGTATTAGGGATCGGCACTGTCAGCGCCAGTTTTTCTTGTCCGTTGATCTGAATTTCCTGAAATTGGTCGCCGCGTGATGATTGCTCTAAAAAGGCAGTGTTGAGATCGGCTGCCAGTTCGCTGGCCGGTTTAAGAATTCGAGTTTTATCTTTATATGCGATCACGGTGCCGTCTTTGAGCAGCAGGATCGCTTCACCATTCGCCTGAATATTAAGCCCATTGATGTTATTGATGATGTTATCAATATCAATCACACCCGACACTACGCCATGCGCTACCGGATTGGAAAAGGCGACGACCAATTTTTTCATTGAAGCACTGATATAGGGTTTGGATAAAGTGGCTTGTCCGGCAGCTTTGGTGTCTTTATACCAGTCACGTGTTCTCGGGTCATAACCGGTGCGGTCAATGGTCGGATCGGCATCAAGCATCTTGCCATTTTCATCACCGTAAAAGGCAAGGGCAAAATTACCGGATGTTCTGGCTTGAACCAAATGACTGACAAATTCAGGATTATCGACGTTGTTGCTGAGCCCTTTAATAATGTCATGACGGACAATTATCCAATCACTAATTCCGCGGGATATTTCAGCTCCCACGCTTTTCAGGTTTTGATAACTTTGTTGTATGAGTAGTTCTTTTTGTGAGCTATAAAACGTAGTAGAAAGCAAAATAATAATGGTCAGAATAGCCAAATTTACCAGCAGTAAAATTTTGGCTTTTAATGAATGTTTAAACATAAATAGATCTCTGCATAGGGATAATCCTCTGTATAAGCATAGATGGGTTTTGTGAGGAAAAATGTTGCGATAGTCAGACTTGATCTGGTTTTAATAAATTAAAAAGCCAGTATTTTTAAATACTGGCTTTTCTTTACAGTTAAAAATGATTAGAGAATAAAGTGAGCAACTTTACCATTCAGATCATCAGCTTGACGTTGCAGTTTATGCGCATCGTCTTCTGCCTGAATTGCACCGTTGGCAATTTCATCGGCCACATCTTTAATTGCAGTAACATTAGTGGTGATTTCACCAGTCACATGACTTTGTTCTTCGGCAGCGGTCGCGATCTGATTCGCCATGTCGGAAATTGAACTTACCGCACGGGTAATCTCTTCCAGGGCAGACGACGCATCCAATGCATCTTTCACACTGTGCGCGGCCATATCGCTACTTTTTTCCATCATAGTCACGGCGGTTTGAGTTGTACGCTGCAGGGTTTCAATGGTGGATTGAATTTCTGTAGTGGATGCGGCGGTACGTTGTGACAATACCCGCACTTCATCGGCGACTACCGCAAACCCGCGGCCTTGTTCGCCCGCCCGCGCGGCTTCAATGGCAGCATTTAATGCCAACAGGTTAGTTTGTTCCGCAATGCCCTTGATGGTGGCCAGAATACCGTTGATCTCTTGCGCATGACGATCGAGTTGTGCAATAACATCAGTCGCTTCCGAGACACCATCCGCCAGATGGCTAATGGATTCACGGGTTTTATTAACCAGCGATTTACCGGCTTCACTGCTTTCTGCTGATTGAATCGCAGCGGCGGCAGTTTGTTCGGCATTGTTGGCAATTTCCTGCGTGGCAGAAGACATCTCAGTAACAGCAGTTGCCACCATTGCAATTTCCTGCTGCTGACGACCTAATTCTTGTACCGACGTTTTAGTGCGACGTAACCCTTGTGATGCTTCCTCACCAATATCTTTGGCCTGATGACGAACGTGTGCGATCAACTGATGCAGACTATCAATAAATTTGTTGAAGTTAGCCGCCAGTTGGCCTACTTCATCGCGTTTGCTCAGTGGAATACGCTGTGTCAGGTCACCGTTACCATCGGCTATCTTAGCCAGTGCTTGCGAAACGACGGCTAATGGACGGAACAAGGCATTACACATCAGTGTAAAACCACCCAATGAAATCAACAGAACAACCAGCAATACACCGATACTGGTCCACAATTGTGTATAAAGCGGCGCAGTTACTTTGTCGTCATCCAGTACTAACACTAACAGCTGATTCTGACCACTGACTGGTGAGACATAAACCCGTTCGGTTCGGTTGTTGTGTTGCACCAAACGGAATTGACCTGCCTTCATATTATTCAGGCTGGCGAAATCCAGTTCAGGGTATAATTTACTGATTGGCTGCGATAACTGTTCTTTCTCGGTATGAACCAGAATGATGCCATTGTTGTTGATTAAAAACGCACTGCCATCACCAGGCAGTTGTACTTTACTCAGCTGGTTCAGCAGTTCAGTTACCGTTACATCAACCCCCAAAATTGCGGAAGTCTGGCCATTTTGTTGTACAGCTTTACCCAGCGATACCACAAATTGTCCGGTTGCTGCGGCAATGGATGGCGGTGATACATACACATCGCCAGGGTTGGCTTGTGCTTTTTGATACCAATCCCACTTGCGTGGATCATCATTGCCTGGTGGTAACACCACACCATTAGCATTTAACTGAGTACCATCGGGTCTGGCATAAAAAACATTATCAAATTCACCGGAAAGACGCGTCTGTTGTAGCCCTTTTACGATTTCAATGTCGTTGGTTGGATCAGCTTGAAATGCTTTTATCGCGGAGCCTTTGCTGTTAAACCAGTAATTAACACTGGCAGCAAAGGTATTTCCCATGTTTTTAACCTGCTCGGTCAGGTGCGTTTCTAAGCGCGATTTGGCTTCCAGAAATGTTTCGGTGGTTAAAATAACACCAACCAGCAAGATGGCTATGCTTGCAGCCAAAGAGAGCTTATTTTTCAGTGACATGGTGTTCATAGTGTTTAAAGTCCCCAGACAAAATAAAGGATTAGTATTTTTTATTGTTTTATAAAATCAGTTCTATTGTAGCTTACATTCGTACTTTCTAATCAAAAGTTGTGCCGCAATCTACCTGATCCTATTAATAAAGCTAGTTGATATGCTCCCGGGCGTTGCTTTTGAAACCAGTAATCGGTTTGATGCGTGGCATTGATCACATTAACCCTGTTTATTACGCGACCTATCCGCTAAAATACGCCGTTTTTCCTATAACCCGACCAAAGAGAGAATCCCTTCAATGTTTGAAGTGAATCCAGTATTAAATAAGCTCAAGGAGTTGTCTGAACGGACTGAACTCCTGAGGGGGTACCTTTGACTACGACGCTAAGAAAGAGCGTTTAGAAGAAGTCAGTGCCGAATTAGAACAACCTGATGTGTGGAATGAGCCGGAAAAGGCACAAGCGTTGGGTAAAGAGCGTGCTGCGCTGGAAGGTGTAGTAGCGACCATCGATGCACTGACTCAAGGGTCAGAAGATGTTGAAATGCTCGTTTCATTGGCGGTGGAAGGTGAAGATGAAGAGACCTTCCATGAAGCAGAAACTGAGCTGGATGCACTGGAAAAGAAACTGGTCGATCTTGAATTCCGTCGCATGTTTGCTGGTCAGCATGATGCTTCCGACTGTTACATGGATATTCAATCGGGTTCCGGTGGCACAGAAGCGCAAGACTGGGCCGACATGGTGCTGCGTATGTACCTGCGTTGGGGCGAAGCTCATGGCTATAAACCAGAACTGATCGAATGTTCCGATGGTGATGTTGCGGGTATTAAATCAGCCACCATTAAGTTTACCGGCGAATATGCGTTTGGCTGGTTGCGTACTGAAACCGGCGTGCATCGTCTGGTACGTAAAAGCCCGTTCGATTCAGGCGGTCGTCGTCATACTTCATTCTGTTCTGCTTTCGTTTACCCAGAAATTGATGAAGATGTTGAGATCGAGATCAATCCGGCCGATCTGCGTATCGACGTTTACCGCGCTTCGGGTGCGGGTGGTCAGCACGTTAACCGAACTGAATCTGCGGTGCGTATTACCCACATTCCAACGAATACCGTGACCCAGTGTCAGAACGATCGTTCCCAGCATAAGAATAAAGATCAGGCGATGAAACAGCTCAAAGCCAAACTGTATGAACTGGAAATGATGAAACAAAACGCTGAGAAACAGGCGCTGGAAGAGACGAAATCCGACATCGGTTGGGGTAGTCAGATCCGTTCTTATGTATTAGACGATTCGCGTATTAAAGATTTACGGACTGGGGTGGAAACACGTAATACCCAATCGGTACTCGATGGCGATCTGGACAAATTTATTGAAGCCAGCCTGAAATCAGGGCTGTAATCCAAGCAGGAATCATCATGTCAGAACAAAACCAAACCCCTGAAGTCGAACTGGACGTTCAGGAATTTAACAACGAAATGACGCAGCGCCGTTCCAAACTGGCGGAACTGCGTACCAAAGGCAATCCGTTCCCGAACGATTTCCGTCGTGAACAGATCGCGTCGGATATTCACTCTGCTTTCGGTGACAAAACCAAAGAAGAGTTAGAAGCAGAAAAACACTTCGTGAAAATTGCGGGTCGTATCATGACGCGCCGTATCATGGGTAAAGCAGCATTTGCTACTTTGCAAGATATGGGCGGCAAGGTTCAGATCTACGTGACCCGTGATGATTTGCCGGAAGGTTTCTATAACGAACAGTTCAAAAAATGGGACTTGGGCGATATCGTGGGTGTGGAAGGTTACATGTTCCGCACCAATACCGGTGAGTTGTCTGTGCACACCACCGGCATTCGTCTGCTGACCAAAGCCCTGCGCCCACTGCCAGAAAAACATAAAGGTTTGACTGACCAGGAAGCGCGTTGCCGTCAGCGTTACCTTGATCTGATCGCCAATGAAGAATCTCGTCGTACCTTCCAGATCCGTAATCAGGTGATGAACGGTATCCGTAACTTCCTGAACAATAAAAACTTCATGGAAGTGGAAACCCCGATGATGCAGGTGATCCCAGGCGGCGCGTCAGCTCGTCCGTTTGTGACGCACCACAATGCACTGGATATCGATATGTACCTGCGTATCGCGCCAGAATTGTATCTGAAACGTCTGGTAGTTGGTGGCTTCGAGCGTGTATACGAAGTGAACCGTAACTTCCGTAACGAAGGTATCTCTGTTCGTCATAACCCAGAATTCACCATGCTGGAATTCTACATGGCGTATGCCGATTACAACGATCTGATGGATCTGACCGAAGAGATGCTGCGCACGCTGGCGCAAGACATCCACGGCACCACCAAGATCCGTTATGCCAAAGAAGGCGAAGAAGGCATCGAAATCGACTTCGGTCAGCCATTTGCGCGCATGACCATGGTTGAGTCTATTCTGAAATACGGCAACGACGTTAAAGCAGAAGAGCTGACTACGCTGGAAGGCGCTATTGCGGTAGCGAAACGTCACCATGTTGAGCTGATGAAGAGCTGGGAACTGGGCCATGTGATCACTGCGATTTTCGAAGAAACCGCAGAACACATGCTGTTACAGCCAACCTTTATCACTGAATACCCGGCAGCGGTATCACCTTTGGCGCGTCGTAATGACAATAACCCGGATGTGACCGACCGTTTTGAATTCTTCATCGGTGGCCGTGAACTGGCCAACGGTTTCTCTGAGCTGAACGATGCAGAAGATCAGGCGGAACGCTTCCAGGCACAGGTTGCTCAGAAAGAAGCGGGTGATGATGAAGCGATGTTCTACGACGCTGACTTCGTGACGGCACTGGAACACGGTATGCCGCCAACAGCGGGTCAGGGTATCGGTATCGACCGTCTGGTGATGTTGTTCACCAACAGCCACACTATCCGCGATGTCATTTTGTTCCCGGCTTTGCGCCCGAACAACAACAAATAATCCGGAAGAATATAAGCGGCTCCGGTTTCGGGGCCGTTTTTTTATAAGGTAAGTAAAAGTGCTTAGTACCAATAACATCACTATGCAGTTTGGCAGTAAGCCACTGTTTGAAAATATCTCCGTCAAATTTGGCGGTGGCAATCGCTACGGTCTGATCGGTGCCAACGGTTGTGGTAAATCAACCTTCATGAAAATTATGGGTGGCGATTTAGACCCGACTGCGGGCAACGTCTTCCTCGATCCGAACGAGCGTTTGGGTAAGTTGCGCCAGGATCAGTTCGCGTATGAAGATATGCGCGTGCTTGACGTCGTGATGATGGGCCACACTGAGTTATGGGAAGCGATCCGTGAGCGTGATGCTATCTACGCGAACATGGAAGCCACCGATGATGACTACATGCGCGCTGCGGAGCTGGAAGGTAAAGTAGCTGAGTATGACGGTTACACTGCGGAAGCGCGCGCTGGCGAGCTGCTGCTGGGGGCTGGGATTCCAGTTGAACAGCATACTGGCCTGATGAACGCGGTTGCTCCAGGCTGGAAACTGCGTGTGCTGTTGGCGCAAGCGCTGTTCTCTAACCCAGACATTCTGTTGCTCGATGAACCAACCAACAACTTGGATATCAACACTATCCGCTGGTTGGAAGATACGTTGAATGCGCGTGAAAGCACCATGGTTATCATTTCGCATGACCGTCACTTCCTGAACATGGTCTGTACCCACATGGCCGATCTGGACTACGGCGAACTGCGCGTTTATCCGGGAAATTATGACC
>JAQUHG010000310.1 GCA_028683735.1 Tolumonas sp.
CTAACACGACTAACGTTTTTGGTTTCCAACGTGACGATGTTTTGCCGATTTTCACTGTGCCTTTCAAACTCATGTTTTGCAGCATGCGATTGAAGGCGCGCATCTGCAAAAAACCGGTCGCTATCTGTAAAGCCCAGGCAAAACCGGCACAAATAATCAACGCATAAGTCGAATCCATTTTTCACCTCGTTTATGGAAAAAAGGCAGTGTAAAAACACTGCCAAACTAACAGGCATCCTCAGGAGCTAAACCGGGACCCTATTTACCCTGAACATACCCTTCGTACTTGAAGTCGCAACGTCGTTGACATCGTTCGCTCACCCCAATCACATAGCGTGTCTATGCTCATGGGGATTCGCTCTCTTGCCGCCTTGCTGCAACTCCAATTACTTTGGGTATAAAATTTAGAACATCACCTGCCCGCCAGTGATATTGATCATCTGGCCAGTGCAGTAGCTGGCCTCATCACTGGCGTAAAATTTCAGTACATTTAATACATCCTGGTAATCGCAGCCACGTTTCAGCGGTACTTTATCAATATAGGTTTGTTCCACCTGATCTTCCGGAATACCTAATTTCTTCGCATATTGTGGCAGCAGGGACTGGAACATCGGGCTTTTTAACAGGTTACCCAGCATCAGGGAATGCACGGTAATGTTGTGCTCGGCCAGATCTAAAGCCAGTGACTGAGTTAAGCCGACGCCACCAAACTTAGCCGCGGAGTAACCGGAATTGTGTTTTGAGCCCACTTTGCCGGATTTAGAGTTGATCTGAATGATGCGGCCACCGTTTTGTTTGATCATGATTTTGGAAACCGCACGGGCACACAGGAAATAGCCGGTCAGATTGACGTCAATGGAGCGTTTCCACGCATCCAGTGAGAACACATCAATCTTCGCCGCCTGCGCCACACCGGCGTTGTAGACCAGCAGGTCGATGCGGCCAAAACGTTCCGCAACCGCACCGACCATACGTTCTACATCTGCTTCATCGGTGGAATTCGCTTGCACAGCCATGACATTCTCTTGCCCAAACTGTGCCGCAATGGCGGAGGCAGATTCTTCTGCACTTGCACCATCCAGATCGGCGACTGCTACCTTGTATCCGGCGTCCGCTAAGCCACTGCTCAGGAACGCGCCCAGGTTACGGCCACCGCCAACTACCAATGCCACTTTTGACATGTTAATCTCCTAATTGCTAGTCTCGCTCCCCCCTGCAACGAGCGCCAACTCATATGTTGCAGAGGGGGCAGTGAGTTTTAATTATTCGGTTTTAAAGATAAGTTCTGTTCCCAGCGCCAGTTCATCAGGGCATGTCCCTTTTACATGTACGGTACCAGGATATTCAGCGACACTGTCGCCATCAAATCGGATAGTAATGTGTCCGAGTTCGCCCAGGTTTTGGTTGACCACATCGCCGACCGCTGTGATGGGATAAGACACGGCACCCAACACGAACTGACCACCAACGCTGATCTCACCGGTTAACGCTGCGGCTGGATGAATGAAGCAGTAATCTGCAACATCGGCCGGGGCATTATCGTTAAACAGGATCATCATCTTGTCGCTCAGGGCATCTGCCGCATACTCACCGATCTGAGTTACTTGGGTACGGTACAACATAGTCATTTCAAGCCTCGACTGTTATTACTGATAGATAAAGAAGGATACAAACCACGCCAGCAGGACGGTCGGTGCACCGGTTAAGAACCGGGAGTAAAGCACAGACGGTACGCCGATCTGAACGGTTTTTGGTTTCGCTTCGGCCAGACTCAAACCTACTGGAATAAAGTCACACGCCGCTTGTGCGTTGATAGCAAACAGAGCAGGTAGTGCCAGTTGCGGTGGAATGTTGCCCATGCCGATCTGTGTGCCCACCAAAACCCCGATAACTTGCGCGATAACCGCACCTGGGCCAAGGAACGGCGACAGGAATGGAAACGAACATATCAACGCCAGCGTGATCAAACCAAACGGGCTTTTCGCCAACGGGATCAGCGCATGCGCAATCACATCACCGACACCAGACGCAATGATGACACCGATCAGCATCGAAACGAATGCCATGAACGGCAGAATGGATTTCAATACCGTATCAATGGTTTCACGACCCGCCTGGAAGAAGGTTGCCATGACGGAGCCCATGCCGATCCCGATTTTGGCCAGTAAACCATCACTCTGCTCGCTCAGTTTTTTCGAGCTGTCATACTGACGATGTTCACTTTGCTGCGCCGCCGCAGGTGCTGCAGATCGAGCCGGCGCCACACCGTCATGCGTTTGCAACTGAATGTCGTTTGGACGAACACCGGACACATAAATGTCTTCGACAATGTAATCGGCCATCGGGCCACTTTTACCGGTGGAGTGAATATTCACCGTTGGAATACGTTTTTTCGGATACAGACCACAACGTAAAGTGCCACCACAATCGATGATCGCCACCGCTGTTTCAGTATCAGGCACTGATGATTTGAAACCATCGACTGCTTCCATGCCGGTCAGTTCCACCATACGGTCCACGATGTCAGGACGTGTACCCGCAGTGATATAAAGGATCTTTTTGTTCTTATCTACTGGGATGGTCAACGGGCCGCCCCAGCCACCATTTCCTTTGGTGATATATAATGCATTTGCCATGATGTCTGCTCCTGAACCTGATTAGTTAGCGTGCATGTGCACTTCGGTGCTAAGACGGATGTTCTGTTGTTTCTCTACAAACGCGGTGGTGAAGTCAGTCACCCAGCCACGGAAGAAGTTCGAGATCATGCCGACAAACAAATAACTGATCGCCAGTGGTGCCAGCGGCAGATGCAGGGTGGTTAAACCATTGGCAATGCCTAAGTACACAAACAATTCGCCTGGGTTAATGTGAGGGAACAGACCGTTCATGGAATGGCAGCTGTAAGAAGCGGCGGCATAATATGACGGTTTATAACGTTCGGGTAAGAAGCGACCCAGACTCAAGGTCATTGGGTTCATGAACACGAATGTGCCCACGACGGGCAGCACCAGATAACGGGTAAACGGATTGCCTGCACATTTCTGTGCCAGACGTTCAACACGTTCCTGACCGATAAAACGGATCAGTGCGTTCATGGCCACCATCAGTGAGATCAATAGCGGGAGAATGCCAGTGACCATACTGACAAACACCTCGCCTCCTTTCTGGAATAGTCCGATAAACCATTCCGCTGCATGAATTACTAAATCCATGACGTATTCCTCAATTTGTTCCATCGTTGTTGAAGAAGCACATACATTCCTGAGGGAAAGATGTGCAGTTCATTACAAGCTCTAAGACTAATTACTGCTGCTCACGTAGCTCGTATATTTATATTTTCACAATGAACGAATAATTTCCTATTTTGATTTTCACATTGTGATGCAAGTGGCATTTTTAGTTTGAAAGGTGTTGCTAGTAAAACTCATTCGATACCCAATAATTGTGATGAAAATGGCTTTTTCATTTCTAAACGAGCATAAAAGCCAA
>JAQUHG010000311.1 GCA_028683735.1 Tolumonas sp.
TGACGATATGCAAGCGGTAAATCAACTGATTTATCAACGATTGCAATCAGATGTCGCTTTGGTTAATCAGCTCGCCTATTACATTATCAGTGGTGGCGGTAAACGTGTTCGTCCTTTACTGGCAGTCCTAGCAGCCAGAGCGATTAATTATCAGGGCGATGCGCACATCCGTCTGGCGACCATCATCGAATTTATTCATACCGCCACGCTGTTACATGATGATGTCGTTGATGAATCTGAATTGCGCCGTGGCCGTGATACGGCCAATCAATTATTTGGTAATGCAGCCAGTGTACTGGTCGGTGACTTCTTACATACCCGCGCCTTTCAGATGATGGTTGAGCTTGGCAATATGCAGGTGATGCAATTGCTCTCAGATGCAACCAATCTGATTGCAGAAGGTGAAGTCATGCAGTTAATGAACTGTAATGACCCATCTACCACCGAAGATAATTATCTGCAGGTTATTTACTGTAAAACAGCCAAGCTGTTTGAAGCTGCGACTCATTGCGCTGCAATACTGGCTAATCAGCCTCAGCATGTAGAACTGGCATTACGTGATTATGGTAAATATCTGGGCACTGCATTTCAGTTAATTGATGATGTGATGGACTACTCTTCCAGTAGCCAGACCATGGGGAAAAATGTAGGTGATGATCTTGCAGAAGGTAAACCAACATTGCCTCTGATCCATGCAATGGCGCAAGGAACACCAGAACAGAGTAAACGGATAGCGCAAGCCATTACAGAGCGTGACGGCATGGAGCATCTGGATGAAATTCTGGATATTCTGACGCAAACTAAAGCGCTCGAATACACGGTCAACCGCGCGGAAGAAGAAGCACAGAAAGCCATTAATGCTCTGGCTGTTTTACCTGACTCCCCTTACAAAACAGCGTTACAAGTATTAGCTAACTTAGCCGTTCATCGCGAAGCTTAAGAACCAAAAAACAAACAAAAATCCAATAAAAAACGCCAGACAATGTCTGGCGTTTTTGTTTTCCACATCAACTGAATTAATCAGCAAACGGATGACGTAAAATCATCGTTTCATCACGATCTGGACCGGTAGAAATAATATCAACCGGAGTACCTGTGATCGCTTCAATGCGTTTGATGTAGTTGATAGCAGCTTGCGGCAGTTCTGCAATGCTCTTCGCACCGAAAGTGTTTTCGGTCCAGCCAGGCATAGTTTCATAAACCGGTGTTACCAGTTCATAATCATCTGCTGCCATTGGTGGAACATCGCGTACTGTACCATCTGCGCCTTTGTAACCGATGCAAATTTTAACTTCGTTCAAACCATCTAATACATCCAGTTTTGTCAGGCAGAAACCGGAAATAGAATTGACTTGAATAGCACGTTTCATCGCAACAGCATCAAACCAGCCACAACGACGTTTACGACCAGTAGTCGCACCGTATTCATGACCTTTAGCGCACAAGCGTTCACCGATATCATCAAACAGTTCTGTCGGGAATGGACCACCGCCAACACGAGTCGTGTAAGCTTTAGCAATACCCAGAACATAATCAACGAAACGTGGACCGAAACCAGAACCAGTTGCAACACCACCTGCTGTAGTGTTGGATGAAGTCACGTATGGGTAGGTACCATGATCGATGTCCAGCAGCGTACCTTGTGCGCCTTCGAACATGATCTTGTCGCCACGTTTACGCGCCTGATCCAGCATTTCAGTTACATCCACGACCATGGAGATCAGCAATGATGCATATTCTTTTACTGCCGCCAGAACATCATCATAAGATACGGCTTCAACACCATAGAATTGCGTCAGCTGGAAGTTGTGATACGTCATCACTTCTTTCAGTTTTTCAGCAAATGTATCCATGTTGAACAGATCGCCAACACGCAGACCACGGCGAGCCACTTTATCTTCGTAGGCTGGACCGATACCACGTCCGGTAGTACCAATTGCTTTATTGCCACGCGCCAGTTCACGCGCTTTGTCTAACGCAACGTGATAAGGCAGGATGAGTGGACAGGCTTCACTTAAATAAAGGCGTTCACGAACAGGATAACCGCTAGCTTCAAGCTCGTTCATCTCTTTTAACAGAGCATCTGGAGCAAGAACAACACCATTACCGATGATACATTTGCAGTTGTCGCGCAAAATACCAGACGGAATCAGATGCAGAACAGTTTTTTTACCATCGATAACCAGGGTATGACCGGCGTTGTGTCCTCCCTGATAACGCACTACGAATTGGGCTTTGTCAGTCAACAGATCGACAATTTTACCCTTTCCTTCGTCACCCCATTGGGTGCCCAAGATAACGACGCTTTGACCCATTTTTTTCTGTCTGAAGAGTGGTTAAAAAAGGATTCTAACAAAATTTGAGCAGCGCAGAAACGCCCTTGTGGCCTGTTTAGGTAAGAAATTTCCATATAAGAAGAGGGCTGATGCCCTCTTCTTATCTAACTCTCTGTATAGCCGGTTATTTTGTCACCGGCTGCTGCGGGCTTTTCAGATATTTAAAGAACTCATTATCTGTACTCAGCACCATATAATCTTTACCGCTCTTGAAGCTGTTTTTATACGCATCCAAACTGCGTAAGAAGGAAAACAGCTCTGGGTTTTGCTTATAAGTTTCCGCATAAATACGAGCAGCAGCAGCATCCCCTTCACCTTTCACTTGGCGGGATTTACGCTGAGCTTCCGCAATCATAACCGTAACCCGACGATCGATATTTGCCCGTAACATTTCCGCCTTTTCACGACCTTGAGAACGATGTTCACGAGCTACTGAGTTACGTTCAGCACGCATACGCTGATAAATCGAGTTAGATACTTCTAATGGTAAATTGATTTGTTTTATTCGAACATCAACAACCTTAATACCCAGCTCAGAAGAGCGAGCCATCTGACGTAACGCGTCTTCCATCACTTCGGTACGTTCACCGGAAACGATGTCTTTAATAGTACGGCTACCAATTTCAGAACGCAGACCATTATTGATTTTCCGTTTCAACAACGACTCAGCCTGTGCGCGACTACCACCACCGGTAGCCAGATAAAACTTAGCAAAATCCTCGATACGCCATTTAACGTAAGAATCAATAATTAAGTCTTTTTTCTCAGAGGTAACAAAACGATCAGCCTGACCATCTAAAGTCTGAATGCGGGCATCTAATTTGCGTACATCATCAATAAATGGCCATTTCCAATGCAGCCCCGGTTCATAAACCTTCGGAATATCGCTGTCACCTTCGCGGATCACTTTACCAAACTGAACAACAATACCGCGTTGGCTTTCATCAATGACAAAGATAGATGATGAAATCAACAGCCCTGCCGCAGCCAGCCCAATAAGAATATAATTTTTCATTAGTATCTCCCGCTCGTACGGCTGCTGTCGCGAATTGGTGCACTATCCACGCTGTCAGCACCCGCATCACTTTCTGTTGCTCCTGTTGACGATGGATTATTTACCGTTGTATCGGTCGTTGCAGGCAGAGGTTG
>JAQUHG010000312.1 GCA_028683735.1 Tolumonas sp.
CCTGATCACGCGGTTTGGTACCAGCTTGCACATCAATGGGTTAGACGCCGAGGCTTTAGCGCAAGCGATTGTCCCATTCCAACAGCGCAGCGATCTGCACTGGCAGTTGATCACGCCGCAACTGGAAGATGTGTTTATTCATCTGATGCAGCAAAGTCAGGATAATTTCCGCTAGAGGTGCGTATGAATCAGATATTAAGCTGGCACCGTTTGCTGGCGATGATCGCCAAAGAGTTTATTCAGCTGCGCCGAGATCGACTGACCTTTGCCATGATGCTGGGTATTCCGTTGATCCAGCTGGTGTTGTTTGGTTATGCGATCAACGGTGATCCAAAACATCTGCCGACCGTCATTGTCGCGCATGAACAAACGCCTTTTACCCGCGCCATTGTACAAAGTCTGGAAAACAGCGGATATTTCCAGCTGGTTGCCACCGATTTGAGTGATGCCGAAGCCGATCGTTGGCTGGAAGAAGGTGATGCGCAGTTTGCCGTCGTGATCCCGGCCGGTTTTGCCAAACAACTGCAGCGTGGTGAGCGTCCACAACTGTTAGTGGCAGCCGATGCGACCGACCCTTCCGCCACCGCCAATGCCATCGGTGCTTTGCAGCAGCTCAGCCAGCAATGGCTGCAGCATGAGTTGACTGGCACACTCAACTATTTAAATGGCAAAACACAACCCTATGAGCTGGTGATCCAACGGCGGTTTAATCCCGAAGGACTGACGCAATACAACATTGTGCCCGGTCTGATGGGGGTGATCCTGACCATGACCATGATCATGATGACCGCCTTGGCGGTAACGCGCGAAGTGGAACGCGGCACGATGGAGAATCTGCTGGCCACCCCGGTACGCCCGCTGGAGGTGATGCTGGGTAAGATCCTGCCGTATGTATTGATTGGTTTTGTGCAGGTTGGCGTGATCCTGATTGCGGCGAAATTGTTATTTGAAGTGCCGTTTGTCGGCCCGGCGGGTTGGTTATTTCTGGGCATTCTGGTATTTATCGCAGCAAATCTGAGTGTTGGCATCACCATTTCCAGCGTGGCTCGTAATCAGACCCAAGCCATGCAGATGACATTTTTCTTTTTTTTGCCATCCATGCTGTTATCCGGTTTTATGTTTCCATTCCGCGGCATGCCCGGGTGGGCGCAGCA
The DNA here is from genome assembly GCA_028683735.1 of Tolumonas sp. GTDB lineage: Bacteria > Pseudomonadota > Gammaproteobacteria > Enterobacterales > Aeromonadaceae > Tolumonas. Next base: position 1,155 of record JAQUHG010000312.1, read on the forward strand.
CATTGGTGAGTTATTACCGCTGACACACTTTATTCGACTGATCCGTGGGATTATGCTGAAAGGCAATAGCGTGATCGAGATGTGGCCGCATCTGTGGCCATTACTACTGTTTTTATTCACGATGTTATTACTGGGCGTACTGCGCTTCCGGAAAACACTCGACTAACTGGAGTACCTGTTCTGATGAGAAACGTACTGATGAAAAAATCGTTATTATCCGTTTTGATCCTGCTTGGCTTATCACCACTGGCTTACGCAGAAAGCCTGCTCGATATCTACCATCAAGCGCAGGAAAAAGACCCTCAACTGCAGGAAACACAGGCACAACGCGATGCCGCATTTGAAAAAATTAATGAAGCCGATGCTGCTAAACTGCCACAAATTGGCTTAAGCGCTACCACTGGTTATCAAAAAACTAACCGTGACGATCAACAAACTGCGCGTACTGCCGGAGCAGGTTTATCGCTGACACAAGCGTTGTTCCGTGAGTCAGTCTGGATGAATTCCGACATTACCAGCAAACAGGCAATGAGCAGTGATGTGGCATTAAACATCGAAAAACAAGGTTTGATGTTGCGCACCGCACAGGCTTATTTCAGTGTATTAGCGGCGCAAGATTCGCTGGAATACACCAATGCCAACGAAAAAGCCTTACAACGTCAATTGGATGAAACGCAGCAACGTTTTAATGTCGGTATGACCGCCATTACCGATGTACAGGAAGCCAAAGCAGCACACGATTTAGCCGTGGCCGACAGTATTAATGCGCAAAATACGCTGGCGAACAGCTTTGAATCATTACGTCAGCTCACCGGGAATGAACATCGTTTTCTGGATGTGCTGAACACCGAACGTTTTAGCCCAAGCCCGATAGCACAAAGTGCCGATCAATGGCTGAAAGACGCTCAAGACCACAGCCTGACCCTGAACCAGTTACGCATCAGTAAAGATGTGGCCAAACAGCAGATCGATCTGGCGAAAGCGGGTCATATGCCAACGCTGGATCTAAAACTGGGTGCCAATTCGAACTACACCAACTATGAGAAAAATACGACCTCAAAGGAAGATGGCACACTGAACGAAGGCACCATTGGCCTGCAGTTTAACCTGCCACTGTATTCCGGTGGCGCGACACAATCGCAGGTCAAACAGGCACAGTTTAATTATGTTGCCGCCAGTGAAAATCTGGAGAAAACCTACCGCAGCATGCAGGCTGATTTGTATAAAAACTACAACAATGTGTTTGCCAGCATCGGCACCATTAAAGCCTATCAGCAATCGGTGGTGTCTGCCGACAGCGCACTGACTGCCACACAAGCCGGTTATCAGGTGGGCACCCGCACCATCGTCGATGTGCTGAACGCCACCAGCAAACTATATTCCGCCAAGCAAAAACTCTCGGATGCCCGTTACAACTACATTCTGAGCACACTGCAATTGAAACAGACGGCGGGCACGCTGTCAGAGCAGGATCTGCTGGACATTAATCAGGGTCTGATAGCGAAGAAGTGATGACACAAAAACGCATCCCCGCGTCTTTCTTCGGCATGGTGTTAGGTTTGTCCGGTCTCGGGCAAGCCTGGCGCATTGCGGCACCACTTTGGCAATTACCGCATCCAATAGGCGAAAGCCTGCTCTTGCTGGCGGGCTTCGTTTGGGCAATCTTACTGCTTGGTTACATCTGGCAGGCCATTCGCCATTTTGATCTGGTGCGTGCGGAGTTTCTGCATCCAGTCCAAGGCAGCACCCCCGCCTTGCTCGGCGTATCAACACTGCTGATTGTATTAGCCGTCTTGCCTTATTCCCACACAGCAGCCTGGGTGTTGACTGCGGTCGGGATCAGCTGGCATCTGCTGTTTGCGTTATGGCATACCGGCACGCTCTGGCAAGGTGGTCGAGATACGCTCGACACCGCACCGACACTCTATCTGCCCACCGTTGCCGGCAATTTTACCAGTGCCGCCGCCTTAGGCGCCTTAGGTCATGCCGACTGGGGCTGGCTGTTTCTCGGCGCAGGCGTGTTTTCCTGGCTGGCGTTAGAATCGCTGATTATTCAGCGCTTGTGGCATCCGAAAACCATGCCGGTCGCACAACGACCACTGCTTGGTATTCAGTTTGCACCACCTGTAGTCTGCGCGATGGCCAGTTTACTCTTAATGCCGGGCAGCACCGCACCATGGTTACTGATGCTGTGGGGATATGGGCTGTTTCAGTTATTGCTGGGGTTGCGTCTCGGCAGCTGGTTGGGTGCACAAGCGTTTGCGCCCTCGTATTGGGCCTATACGTTCGGTGTTG
>JAQUHG010000051.1 GCA_028683735.1 Tolumonas sp.
ACTGGGCAGTCACATGGTCGAGGTATCACCTGGTTTTTGCAGCATGACGCGGCACATTGGGTTTTACGCCACTACTGGCGGGGCGGGCTGATTGGCCGCCATATCCCCGATCAGTTTTGTTATACCGGTCTGCGTTGCACACGCTCATTTGCTGAATTTTCATTGTTACAAAAACTGGTGGACGATGAATTACCGGTGCCGCGGCCGGTTGCGGCGCGTATTGTGCGTAGCGGTTGGCACTATCAGGCCGACATTTTGATTGAACGGATCCCCAATGCGGAAGATCTGGTGCAATTACTGAAACGTGGGCCTTTGCCGCGTGAAACATGGCAACAAATTGGGCAGGTATTGGCACAGTTTCATCAAGCCGGTGTTTATCATTCTGATCTGAATGCGCACAATATCTTGCGGGATAACGATGGCAAGATCTGGTTGATTGATTTTGATAAAGGCGCTATTCGTCATCCTGGCCGCTGGCAAGCGAAAAATCTGGCGCGGCTGTTGCGTTCACTGCAAAAAGAGTCGGCGTTACATCCGCTGTTTCACTGGCAAATGGATGACTGGCAGCATCTGCTGGTGGCCTATCAGGCTTACCGTTGAGGTAATGTCGCTAATACGGTATCAATTGCCGTTACACTCTTTTCTAATGCTCCCTGATTGGCAGCAACCACATCAAATGCTGCCATTCCCATCATATGTCGCTGTTCTGGTGAGCCGAGTAATTGCAGCACATGCGCTGCCAATTCGGTTTCATCATGAATGACCTGACAGGCCTTTTTGTCGACCAGTTGTCTGGTGATATCACTAAAATTAAAGAAATGTGGGCCAATTAACGTCGGTTTGGCTAGGGCGGCTGGTTCTAGCAGATTATGTCCGCCAACGGGCACTAAACTTCCCCCCATGAAGGCGATATCTGCGATCTGAAAGAAATATGCCATTTCGCCCATGCTATCACCGAGCAGAACCGATTCTTGCGCTGTGACTATGCGTTGTTCACTGCGACGACAAATGGCAAATTCGTGCTCTAGACATAATTTAGCCACATCAGTAAATCGTTGTGGATGACGAGGAACCAGAATTAACAATGCAGTGGGTTGCTGCTTACAGATTTCCTGATGTGCCCGCAGGATCGCTTCGTCTTCCCCTTTGTGAGTGCTGGCGGCGATCCAAACTGGGCGGTTTCCTAAAATCTGGCGGTATTGTTCACCTAATTCGATCTGTTTTTGATCTAATTGAATGTCAAATTTAATCGACCCCGTCACCACGATCTGTTGTGGCGTTACACCCAGCCGTTTGAAGCGCTCGGCATCGTCGCGGTGCTGGCACAACAAAAGGGTTAGCGATTGGCTCATTTGCCGGAAGAAGTGACGGATGCGTTGATAGCGCTGACAAGATTTCTCCGACAGCCGGGCATTCAAGATCACCACGGGTATGTTTTGCTTACCGCATCGCGCCAGCAGGTTTGGCCACAACTCGGTTTCCATGATCAGTAAAGCTTGTGGTTGGATCTGTTTGATAAAGCGTTTTACTGCGCACGGGTAATCCAAGGGCGCGTAGCGATGCTCTACCAAATCACCTAGTCGGGCCGCCTGATCGGCACCGGTGCGGGTGGTGGTGGTTAACACAATGGATAGTTCTGGATGCCGTTGCTTGAGCGTTTTTATCAATGGTGTGACGGCAATGGTTTCCCCAACACTGACGGCGTGGATCCAAATTGGAGCTTGCTTGTTTGGTGGGGCGACCCAGCCCAAATGCTCTTTCCAACGTGGCCCAAAACCGGGTTTTCCATGGCGAGGACGATAGAGTAGAAATAAAACCACCGGCGAGAGTAAATAGATGAGCAAAGTATAAAATAAACGCATACATAGCGACCGGTAGGGATAAGGAGCGACAGTATCAGAAAAACCGATCATACTGGCAAGCGACGTTTGCTGGTGCAGTTGTTGTCTTATTGCGCCATTTTGAGGCAACGTAGCGAAAAAGAGCGTGATTGCCAAAAATATAGTCTGCTACGCAGACGGATATGTTGTTTTTAATTTTGGTGATTAAAGCTGAATTATTTTAAATATGCAGTCATATAAACTGCTTGTGCTCGATAATTATACTTCTGGCTCTATTTTTGCTAGAAATGCCGGTGATCTGTGTTGTTATTATGCTGTCTGGTCATGGGATATTTTTCACTCCCACTCTTGTCTTTCGCCATACGGCAGTGATAGAAAGCGTTTAAAACTATTATAGTTGTAAAATGAAAGGCCCAAATGGACTTGACGTCCGCTAATCGAGGGAATCCGCATGAAAAAAATGTCAAAACTGATCGTAGCTGCAGCCGTTTCTGCGGCGCTGTTCGGCACTGGTTCTGCAATGGCCGAAGATACGATTAAAGTGGGTATCGCAGGTCCTGTGACTGGCCCTGTTGCGCAATATGGTGATATGGAATTTACTGGCGGTTTGATGGCTGTTGAGCAGATCAATGCTGCGGGTGGTATCAAAGGTAAACAGCTGGAAGCGATCAAATATGATGACGCGTGTGATCCAAAACAAGCGGTCGCAGTAGCAAACAAAGTCGTGAATGATGGCGTTAAATTCGTTATCGGTCACCTGTGCTCTGACAGTACTTTACCATCATCTGACGTGTACGAAGATGAAGGCATTCTGATGATCACTCCAGCTGCAACTGCGCCAAAAATCACTGAACGCGGTTACAATCTGGTGCTGCGTACGACTGGTCTGGATAGTGACCAAGGTCCAACCGCTGCTAACTACATCACTTCTGTGATCAAGCCAAAAACTATCGCGGTTATCCACGATAAGAAACAATACGGTGAAGGCATCGCGACGTCAGTACATGAAACGCTGAAGAAAAACGGCGCCAACGTGGTTGATTTCGAAGGTGTGACTGCTGGCGATAAAGATTTCTCTGCGTTGATCGCGAAGCTGAAAAAACTGAATGTTGATTTCGTGTATTACGGCGGTTACCACCCGGAACTGGGTTTGATCTTGCGTCAGTCCGCTGAAAAAGGCTTCACCGCTAAATTCATGGGTCCTGAAGGCGTCGGTAACAAAGACATTTCTGCGATTGCAGGCAAAGCTTCTGAAGGCATGTATGTCACCATGCTGAAAAAATACGACCAAGATCCAGCAAATGCTAAATTGGTTGATGCTTTCAAAGCGAAAAAACAAGATTACTCAGGTCCATTCGTATGGACTACTTACGCCGCTATTCAGGCTCTGAGCGCAGGTATCACTGCTGCCGGTGAAGAACCTGCTGATGTTGCTAAATACCTGCGTGCTAACAAAGTGGACACCGTGATGGGCCCACTGGAATGGTCTGCAACCGGTGATCTGAAAAACTTTAAATTTGGTGTCTATCAGTGGCACGCGGATGGTTCATCCAGCGTTCTGCAATAACATCGAATAGTTCAAAAAGCGGGGCCGTTTCTGACAGCCCTGCTTTTTCTTTATCGAATCGCTCACTTTTTTTTCCGCGCTGATCCTCGTCCTTCGCGGATCACTCAGGAACAATGGTATATGTCTGAACAGATTTTTTACTTTATTCAGCAATTGCTGAATGGCCTGACTATCGGCAGCACCTATGCGCTGATAGCCATTGGTTACACGATGGTGTACGGCATCATCGGTATGATTAACTTCGCACATGGCGAAGTCTATATGATTGGGTCCTATATCGGATTCATGGTGATCACTGCATTGATGATGATGGGTATTGATAGCTCATTCTTGTTGATGGGATCTGCCTTTATCATCTCTATTCTGATCACCAGCTGTTATGGCTGGAGTATTGAGCGTGTTGCTTATCGCCCGTTGCGCGGCAGCAACCGTCTGATCCCATTGATTTCCGCCATCGGGATGTCGATCTTCCTGCAGAATGTCGTGCGTTTTGCGCAAGGCTCGCGTGATATCGCAATGCCGGCACTGGTGCAAGGCGGCATTGAGTTTGGCTCTGCGATCAGCGTGTCATACATGCAGATCATCATCTTTGTCGTCACCTTTATCTCGATGTACGGCCTGTCGCAGTTTATTTCCCGCTCCCGTATGGGGCGTGCCTGCCGTGCGTGTGCGGAAGATATCAAGATGGCAAATCTGCTGGGTATTGATACCAACAACGTGATCGCGTTGACCTTTGTGATCGGTGCGGCACTGGCATCGATTGCTGGTATTCTGCTTGGTTTGTATTACGGCGTGATCAACCCATCACTTGGCTTTATGGCAGGTCTGAAAGCCTTCACCGCAGCGGTGCTGGGCGGTATCGGTTCTATTCCTGGCGCCATGATTGGTGGTTTAATTCTGGGTGTTACTGAAGCGCTGACTTCGGCTTACTTAAGCTCAGAATATAAAGACGTGGTGGCGTTCTGCTTGCTGATCACTATTTTGTTATTAATGCCTACCGGCATTCTGGGCCGTCCAGAGGTGGAAAAAGTATGAAGCATCTCAAACAAGCCTCTGTTGCTGCTCTGCTGACACTGATTTTATCCGTGTGGTTGTTCTGTTATCAGCTGCATACCGAAGGTGTCGGTATCACGGTGACCAGCCGTTTGCAGGAAAATGGTCTGCTGGTCGGGCTGGCCGTAGTGATCGTATTTCTGTTCCAACTGTTTCAGGATCAGATCGGTAGCGGTGTCGCTGCGCTGAAAGAACAACTCCCGACAATCGCATTACCAACTACCCGTTCTAATCCAAAGCTGTACCGTACTTTGCAGCTATGTTTGCTGGTCGCTATCTTGGTGATCCCGTGCTTTGGTTCCCGTAGTGTGCTGGATCTGGGTACCTTGATCCTGATTTATGTGATGTTAGGTCTGGGGCTGAATATTCAGGTTGGTCTGGCGGGTCTGCTGGATCTTGGTTATGTCGGTTTTTATGCCATCGGGGCTTATACCTATGCGTTACTGAACCAGTATTTTGGGCTTTCTTTCTGGGAAGCACTGCCATTGGCTGGCGGTATGTCCGCACTGTTTGGTTTTGTGCTGGGGTTCCCGGTGTTGCGTCTGCGTGGTGACTATCTGGCGATCGTGACGTTAGGTTTTGGTGAAATCATCCGTATTTTGCTGAACAACTTAACCACCATCACTGGTGGCCCGAACGGTATTTCCAGTATTCCGAAACCATCCTTGTTTGGTCTGGAGTTTTCTCGCCGAGCGGAAAATGGCGGACAGACTTTCCACGAATTTTTCGGCATTCACTACGATGCTAACTACAAGATCATCTTCTTGTACGTCATGGCGGTACTGCTGGTGCTGTTTACGCTGTTCGTGATCAACCGTCTGTTGCGGATGCCACTGGGCCGTGCCTGGGAAGCGTTGCGTGATGATGAAATTGCGTGCCGTTCACTGGGTTTGAATCCAACCGTCATCAAGCTGACAGCATTTGCGATCGGTGCCGCATTCGCTGGTTTTGCCGGTAGTTTCTTCGCGGCGCGTCAGGGCTTTATCAGCCCGGAATCGTTCACCTTCATGGAGTCAGCCATCATTTTGGCTATCGTCGTGCTGGGTGGTATGGGGTCACTGCGCGGGGTTGTTATTGCCGCAATCGTGATGACCGTATTACAACAATCGCAGTTGTTCAGTGAATACCGGATGCTGATTTTCGGGATCTTGATGGTAGTAATGATGTTGTGGCGTCCACAGGGTCTGGTGCCAATGACTCGTCATCATGTGGAGTTGCCTAAATGAGTAAGTTATTAGAAGTCTCTAATCTCTCCATGCGTTTCGGCGGCTTGCTGGCTGTCAACGGCGTGGCGTTACAACTCAGAGAGAAAGAAATTGTTTCTATTATCGGCCCAAATGGTGCCGGTAAAACCACCGTATTTAACTGCCTGACCGGTTTTTACAAACCAACGCACGGGGTGATCCGTTTCCGTGGTGAGGAAATCCAAGGGCTGCCAGGGCATGAAATTGCCCGTAAAGGCATCGTGCGGACTTTCCAGCATGTGCGTCTGTTTAAAGAGATGACGGTGCTGGAAAACCTGCTGGTGGCGCAACATCGCCACATGAACACCAATTTCCTTGCCGGTTTGTTGAAAACACCTGCGTTCCGCCGTTCTGAAAAAGAAGCGTTGGACCGTGCGAAATTCTGGCTGGATACCATCGGGTTGACCGATTTATCTAACCGTTCTGCGGGTAACTTGGCATATGGTCAACAGCGTCGTCTGGAAATCGCCCGTTGCATGTGTACGCAACCAAAGATCCTGATGTTGGATGAACCTGCCGCCGGTCTGAATCCGAAAGAAACCGAAGATCTGAACAATCTGATCCGCCAGTTGCGCGATCAGTTTGATGTTTCAGTGCTGTTGATCGAACACGATATGAAACTGGTCATGGATATTTCTGATCATATCTTCGTAGTGAATCAGGGCACGCCGCTGGCAGAAGGTAAACCTGCTGAAGTGCGTGATAATCCGGCCGTGATCAAGGCCTATTTGGGCGAATCATAGGAGATAGCCGATGTTAGAAGTAAAAAACGTCTCTACCTTCTACGGTAAGATTGCAGCATTAACTGATGTCAGTGTGCACATCAAAAAAGGCGAGATTGTTTCGCTGATCGGTGCCAATGGTGCAGGTAAAACCACCCTGTTGATGACTATTTGTGGTGATCCCAAACCATCACAGGGGCAGATCCTGTTTGAAGGTAAAGACATTACTCAGGATTCAACGTCTTCCATCATGCGTGGTGATATTGCGATTGTGCCGGAAGGCCGTCGTATTTTCTCCCGTCTGACCGTGGAAGAAAACCTGAGCATGGGCGCGTTTTTCGTCAATGATAAAGCAGAAAAAATCGCGCTGATGGATGAGGTGTTTAACCTGTTCCCACGTCTGAAAGAACGTATCAATCAACGTGCCGGCACGATGTCGGGCGGTGAGCAGCAGATGCTGGCGATCGGTCGTGCATTGATGAGCAAACCGCGTTTGCTGTTTCTGGATGAACCGTCATTAGGTTTGGCACCCATTGTGATCCAACAGATTTTTGATATCGTGCAGCAATTGCGTGAACGTGGCATGACCATCTTTCTGGTGGAACAAAATGCCAATCAGGCACTGAAACTGGCCGATCGTGGATATGTGCTGGAAACAGGTCGTATTGTGCTAGAGGACACCGGTGCCGCATTGCTGGCCAACCCTGCAGTACGTAACGCGTATCTGGGCGGTTAATTTTTTCAAAAACAGATCTTTTCTGTAACAATCGGGTAAACTGTGTGCATTCCGTCGAGGAGATAAGAATGACTCAGTTTACCCGCATTTCTTTAGAGCAGGCAGCCAGGCTGCTGAAGCAACCTTCCGTTTGTCTGACTGATATCCGTGATGCAGCATCATTTAATGCGGCTCATGTCGACAATGCTTTCCATCTGACCAATGATACTCTACCGGCTTTTGTCGAACAGGTAAGCAAAGAAACGCCTGTATTAGTCATGTGTTATCACGGCAACAGTAGTCAGGGGGCGGCTAATTATCTGACGAGCCTGGGTTATCAGACGGTCTATAGTGTGGACGGTGGGTTTGAAGGCTGGAAACAAATTTATCCATTCACGGCCACGGTATGATTTTACTGATCCAACTCAATGATCCGCAGTTAGCGCAGATGCTGGCGGATTATTTACAAAGCCGTCATATGCCTTGTCAGCTGCAAGTCTCAGAAACCGGCGTTACGTTGTGGTTGCTGGATGATAAACAAGCCGCCATGGCTGAACAGGAAGTGCAACGTTTTGTTCGCGAACCGCACCACGCGCGTTACCGCGAAGCGGCCTGGCAACAAGAAAAACCGAGTTCATGGCGTTCCACTACCGATTCAGGTTTATTAACTGAGCTGATGTTGCAAGCACAACCGCTGATGTTGCTAGTGACGGTCCTGACCGCTGGGGTGTTCGTACTGTATTGGTTAGCTATACCGGTTGAAACGTTATTATCCTTTGAATGGCCATGGCAGCGTGGGCAAGTCTGGCGACTGATCACCCCAGTGCTGCTGCATTTTTCAGTCTTACATCTGCTGTTTAATTTGGCTTGGTGGTGGTATCTCGGTGGGCGTCTTGAGCATCGCTATGGTGCCGGTAAGTTAGCCATATTGTTGTTCTCGGGGGCATTGATCCCGAATGTATTACAGGCCATGGTGTCAGGGGCGGAGTTCGGCGGATTATCCGGTGTTACCTATGCGCTGATTGGCTATTTATGGTTACGTGAGCGTGGTTCAGAAGAGCAATCACAGGTTGCGGTATCTGACGGCCTGTTTATCTTTATGCTGGTTTGGTTGGTGGTTGGGTTCACGAACTTATTTGGATTAAATACCGCGAATTTGGCTCATCTGGGTGGTTTGCTGGTGGGGTTAATTCAAGGGTGGCGGGATAGCCATCGAGCTATCCCTAAAGCCAATTAAGCCGATTTATTGATAGAGATAGTTGGTGAAGATTAACTCGCGCACAATGGGCTTACCGGTTTCTTTCAGTAAACGCTCATTCACTTTATCCTGACATTCCTGACGGATAAGATCGCGGCCTTTGAGTGAGCGAATATGTTCTACCGTTTCCTTGCCCAGCACATCGTTGATGGTGTCGCGGATCAAAGGTTCATGTTTTTTTACCAACTCAAGCTCGCCGAGAGTATTAACCATGATCTCAATCTTGATGCGAATATATCCCATCTCGTTGTTGGCCGTGATGTAATTAGTAATGATTTCTGGATCAAGCGAGAAATAGGAAATAACGGGTTTGTTGGGATCAACCGCTTCTTTGCCTTCACCTTCACCACCGCCTTCTGATGCCAGTGCCAGAAGGGGAAGCAGGCAGCATAGCCAAAACAAACGTAATATCGTTTTCATAAATGATTTCCGAAAGATGAGAGACTGTTAAATTCGGTGATAAACAAATTGTTCAAGGCAAACGCAACTTCGTCAAGCGCGATCCACCGACAATGCGATCCGCTGCCTGATGTCACTCATATCGAGGCGCTGACCTGGTCAGATGCGGCAGCAGTTATGTTGCCAGAAAAATACCGCAACTGGCTGCAAGACTCAGGGTCGCTTACCGCGAAACTACAACAATATACCGCCTCTCTGTCATTGCAGCTACTCACCTCGGGTTGGCAAACAACAAGTTACGTTGATAGTTCACAGTTAATGCGACAAGTTTTGTTATCTGATGGACAACAACCCTGGATCTGGGGTTTAACAGTCGTTAATGCATTACAACTTGCCAATGAACCTGCGTTATCTAACTGGTCAACCGAGCCCTTGGGCGTCTTGCTGTTTGCTGATGATGACATTGGCTTGCGACATTTTGAGGTGGCGGATTTTAGTCAGAGCGACGCTTTCTTGGCGATATTACCGACTTGGGGGTGTTTGGCGACACAACCACTCTGGGGACGGCGTTCACGATTGCAGTTTCGATCTTGTCAGATCTCATTGACGGAAGTTTTTTTACCTGAACACCCGATGTATGGAGTGTAGCAATGGTTTTTGTTTTACCCGCACAATGGCAACCATATTGGCAATTAGCCCGGTTAGATAAACCGATTGGTACCTTGTTATTGTTGTGGCCGACCTTATGGGCTTTATGGTTAGCTGCGGATGGTATTCCACCATTTTCTGTATTACTCATTTTTATTGCCGGGGTGTTTGTGATGCGTTCGGCGGGGTGTGTGATCAATGATTATGCCGATCGCAACGTTGATGGTTATGTAAAACGCACCGCATCACGTCCATTACCTGCCGGGCGTTTGTCGACCACGCAAGCATTACTGTTCTTTTTTCTGCTCGTCGTCATCGCATTTGTTTTGGTGTGGCAACTGAATCAATTCACGATTTATCTCTCTGTCGGTGGGTTGCTGCTGGCGGCCATTTATCCGTTTATGAAGCGGGTAACGTCATTACCACAATTGGTGTTAGGGATGGCCTTTTCCTGGTCGATCCCAATGGCTTATGGTGCGGTAGCCGGACATTTGAGTTTGACCACTTGGCTGTTGTTTTTGGCTAACTTAGTCTGGACTATTGCTTACGACACCATGTACGCCATGGTCGATCGCGACGATGATTTAAAGATTGGCGTGAAATCGACGGCGATTTTGTTTGGCCGTTATGACCGGCGTTACATCGCATTATTGCAGTGCCTGACGCTGGGTTTGTTGTGTCTGATCGGTTGGTTGGAACAACTTGCACCGAGTTATTATCTGCTGTTGTTGCTGACAAGTGGATTCTTTATTTACCAACAATGGTTAATTCGCCATCGTCAGCGCGAGGCGTGTTTTCGCGCCTTTCTGAATAACAACTGGGTGGGAATGTTTGTTTTTATCGGAATTATACTCGCTTCCTGATATCAAACACCGCGATGCCCTTTGCTTGTGACAGATAACTGTATATACTCACAGTTATCTGTATAAAAACACAGGCTTATCTCATGAAGCAGTTAACTCCTCGTCAAGCCGAAGTATTGGCGCTTATTCGCTCTGCGGTGCAACAAACTGGTATGCCGCCGACGCGTGCTGAAATTGCTTCCGAGCTTGGGTTTAAGTCCGCGAATGCGGCGGAAGAACACCTGAAAGCATTAGCTCGTAAAGGTGTCATTCACATGATGCCGGGAACGTCGCGCGGTATTCAGCTGTTAAATGAAGAGCCGGAAGAAGATCTGGGCTTGCCACTGATTGGTCGTGTGGCTGCCGGAGAGCCTATTCTGGCGGAACAACATATTGAAACCCACTATAAGATAGATGGCGCATTGTTTCATCCGCATGCCGATTTCTTGTTACGCGTGCAGGGCATGAGTATGAAAGACATCGGTATATTGGATGGCGACCTACTGGCGGTACACAAAACAACACAAGCCAATAACGGGCAAGTGGTTGTCGCACGGGTAGGCGATGATGAAGTCACCGTGAAACGTTTTGAACGTAAAGGGCATGTGGTGCGTTTACTGCCGGAAAACGAAGAGTTACAACCGATTGTCGTCGATCTAACCCAAGAAGCACTCAGTATCGAAGGCTTGGCCGTTGGTGTGATCCGTAACGGCAGTTGGATGTGATTGAGATATAACACAGTGAGTCGGCAATCGGCTCACTGCGTGTTCAATGTATTAAATAGCGCCGTAGAAACCCAACTGGCGCCAGCTTTCATACACAAATACTGATACCGCGTTGGAAAGATTCATACTGCGACTCTGCGGTAACATCGGTATCCGTAAGCGTTGGGCTTCCGGTAGACTTTCAATGATCGACATTGGTAAGCCTCTCGTTTCCGGGCCAAACAGTAAAACATCACCTGCGACAAAACCGGCTTCTGACGGATATGCCTTGCCTTTGGTGGTGCAGGCAAAAATTCGGGCATTACCCACTGAACTCAAAAAATCGTCAAAATTAGCGTGCCGCTTGATGTCGGCAAATTCGTGATAATCCAGCCCTGCACGGCGTAACCGTTTGTCATCCCAAGCGAACCCCATGGGTTCTATCAGATGCAAGAAATAGCCGGTATTAGCGCATAGGCGAATAATATTACCAGTGTTGGGTGGGATCTCAGGTTCATACAGCGCAATGTGCAACATAAAAGGTCGTGTATTTCTTTCAGTGGTTAGTAGAGGCGACTGCCATTTTTGTCAGTTAATCGACAAAAGTGTGGGCAACTTCGCTAAAAATTGATCTTTTATCAAGAAGCAAAATCTTAGTGGGTTGTATTATTACATATATAAACGTTGTTCTCTCATCCTATGACACACAATGTCTGAATGATGGCGAATGAATTCATAGCGAGTAGAAAGATATATTATGCAGCTGACTCTATTTACGGATTATGCGTTACGTACGCTGGTTTTTTTGGCATTGCAGCCAGAAAAACAATTATCCACAATTACGGAAGTAGCTGATCGATTTACTATTTCTCGTAATCATGTGGTTAAAATTGTGCATCAGCTGGGCATGAAAGGCTACATTGAAACCATTCGTGGTAAACATGGTGGTATCCGTCTTGCCCGGCCATGTCTGGAGATCAATCTGCGTGATGTGATCGCGGATATGGAAAATGTCACCTGTCTGCTGGATTGTCAGCGTGAAGGATGTCGTCTCGCACCCGGTTGTCGTTTCCAGGCTATTATGCGGAAAGCGATGCGTGCGTTTCTGGGCGTACTGGCAGAATATACGCTGGATGATCTGGTCCGAGATAAAGAGCGTATGTGTGGCTTGTTAGAGCTGGATATTCCGGTTACCACCGTCAGCGAAGCGTAAAAATCAGGTTGATAAAAAAGCCACATGTGAACCATGTGGCTTTTTTGTTTCTGCGGATCTGCCCGTTTTAGTCTTTCCAGAAGGAAGGGAATAACAACACGACGATCGTTAGTATTTCTAACCGCCCCAACAGCATATCTGCAGCCAGTACCCATTTGGCGGGATCAGGAATGGCCGCATAATTGCCAGATGTGTCGATTACTTGTCCCATCCCTAAACCAACATTACTCACCGCCGTCATCGCTCCGGAAATTGCATCGATTGGTGGAATATCCATTAATCCTAATAGCGTGGCACTGCAGATAATGACGGCCAGATAACTCAAAACAAACGCAACGATGGAACGGACAATAGCATCATTAACTGGACGACCATTGTATTTCTGCGGAAATACACCGGCTGGGTGCATCAGCTGGCGAGCCTGTTTCTGGAATAGTGCCGCCGCAATTTGAATGCGGAATATTTTCAAACCACCGGATGTTGAGCCAGAACAGGCACCTAATAGCATGAGGAAGACAAACAGGATCGTTGTCATGCTACTCCAGGTACTGAAATCGGTGAGTCCAAAGCCAGTGGTAGTGAGAATGGAGAGCACATTAAAGAACGCAATTCGTAACGAATCTTCCAAACCAAATACATTGCGGTACCAAAGCCACCCAGTCATTAATAAGCTGATGATGACAACCAACCAAAAGAAGCCACGGACTTGTGCATCGCGGAAAAGTAACCCTTCACGTCGCCGAATACTTTGCACGTACAGCATAAACGGCAAACCGCTTAAGAACATAAACAGGCAGGCCATCCATTGTGCTTTAACCGAAAAAGCGCCCATAGAGGCATCATGCGTGGAAAAGCCGCCACTACTGAGGGTGGTCATGGCGTGGTTGATGGCATCAAACAGACTCATATTGCTGAGCCAGTAGCTGATGCAACACAGGATCGTCAGGCCTATATAGGCACCCAGAATATTCCGCGCGACAGCGGATATCCGTGGTGAATCTTTTTCGGCACGATCTGATGATTCCATTTGGAATAGTTTCATCCCACCGATATTCAGATACGGCAGTACCGCGACCGCTAAGATAATAAATCCAATCCCCCCTAACCACTGCAGCAAGGAACGCCAGAGCAGAATGGCTGGTGGGAGATGGTCTAAACCGCGCAATACTGTAGAGCCGGTCGTGGTAATTCCCGACATGGCTTCAAAATAGGCATCGGTAAAACTGAGTTTACTGAGGAACAAGAAGGGCAGGGCTGCAAAGGCACAGGCAATCAGCCATACCAGTGTCGTCAGCACGAACATATCTCTGACACTCAGTCGGAAAGCTTGCTGGTAACCGGTGCGGGTAAAAACTAATGCCGCAACATGCGTTAATACCGCGGAGGCTAAAAATTCAGCGGTGCCGGCAGTGCCACTGGAAAAAGCGACCACCAATGGTAGCCACATGAACAGCGCCAGTTTTGACAACGTCAAGCCAATGACAAAACTGATAGGTTTAAAATTAATCATATGGCCTACAAGAAGAACGGACTTGGTTGGAATAGACGTTCAACCTCAGGGATATGTTTTTTATCAACCAAAAACATTACCACGTGGTCATCTTGCTGGATCACTGTAGTGTCGTGGGCAATTAACACGTCATCACCGCGCACCACAGCACCAATGGTTGCGCCTGGCGGCAGTTTCAATTCACCAATCGAACGTCCGACTACTTTAGAGGTATGTTCATCGCCATGTGCAATGGCTTCGATGGCTTCGGCGACCCCACGGCGTAATGAATAAACGTTGGCAATATCCGCACGACGAACATGAGTCAGCAAGGCAGAAATGGTCGCTTGTTGTGGTGAAACTGCAATATCAATCGTACCGCCTTGCACCAGATCAACATACGCACTGCGCTGGATCAGCACGATAGCTTTACGTGCACCGAGTTTTTTCGCCAGCATCGCAGACATGATGTTGGCTTCATCATCGTTAGTGACGGCAATAAAGACATCGATCTGTTCGATATGTTCTTCCTGCAGTAACTCTTGATCGGCAGAATCGCCACAGAAGACAATTGTTTCTTCCAGCATTTCCGATAACGCTTCAGCCCGTTCTGCATTGCGTTCGATCAGTTTTACGCTGTAACG
>JAQUHG010000052.1 GCA_028683735.1 Tolumonas sp.
CAGATAGCGACCGGTTTTTTGCAGATGCGCGCCTTCAATCGCATGCTGCAAAACATGAGTTTGAAAGGCACAGTGAAAATCGGCAAAACATCGTCACGTTGGAAACCAAAAACGTTAGTCGTGTTAGCACATGATACTAACGGCCTGATTGTTGATGCCAGTATTATGAAAGGTGTGACTATTTTTGCGCGTCCGACGCCATTATCTGCGTTGATCCATGCGCGTATTCCGTTATCTGATCGCATGATTTCCGGGCTAGAACCTTCGGTTCGTGAAGCCGTATCTTGCGCGCTGTCAACAAAATGATAATGAATTTATTTTAATTCTTTCGTTTTGAAAATCTCCATGTATCTTATTCGTAATAGATTGGCATAGAGAGTCTGATATGAGCGTTGAAGTTCGTCGGGAAATGTTAGTACGTTATCTGCGGGAACAAGGCAGAACATCGGTCAATGATCTGGCAAACCACTTTAATATTACCGGTGCGACCATTCGCAGCGACCTGCGACAGTTAGAGCTAGCCCATCTGGTAACGCGCCGTTATGGCGGGGCGGAGGCGATATCACAACCGATCGCGGAAGACCGCACCATTGATGAAAAAACCGCGCTCAATCAGAGTATCAAACAGCGGATCGGCGCCAAAGCTGCCTCGCTGGTGCACGATGGTGAGTCCATTATTCTGGATAACGGCAGCACCACCTTACAGATGGTGCCGTGGTTGGTGGAACGCGTTGCCTTAACCGTGATGACCAACAGCCTGCATATCATGAATGAAGCGGTGGCCCGCGACAGCAATATGAATTTGCTAATGCCGGGGGGCACTTACCGTAAACGTTCTGCCTCGTTTCACGGTGGTTTGGCCGAACAGGCGTTCCGTGCCTTTACCTTTGATAAGTTGTTTATCGGTGCCGATGGTTTTGATATCGAGCAGGGCACCACCACCTTTATTGAAGCGTATCAGGTGAGTCAGGCCATGTGCCAAGCCGCGAAACAAATCATTGTGGTAACCGATTCCAGTAAATTTGGCCGCAAGACCCCCAACGTGGTGGTGCCGATTGAGAAGATCGACATCGTGATCACCGACCACGGCATCAGTGAAGCCGATCAAACCGCACTGGAAGCTCGTGGCATACAGGTGTTACTGGTTTAGTTTTAATAGTTATGCAGCCACCATTGAGTAAAATGGTGGTTAATGCATATAGACCGCTATTTCATTCATCTCTTCTGAAGTTTTATTTCAATAAACCGAATATTGCTGGTTTTTTATACCATAAATTTGATCTTTCCCTCTAAAAAAACCTTGCCAAAACCCGGTTTGCTGCGTATTTCTAGCGGCCTTTTAAGCTGCTGTGCGAAAAAAACACAGTAAGCAGGCAAAACAGCGTAAACAGAAGAAGGGAAAGGGTTATGACAACCTCTGCACACACGCCGAGTCTGCAACGGAAATTGCAGTCACGGCATCTCAGTATGATCGCCATTGGTGGTTCGATCGGTACAGGGTTATTTGTTGCCTCCGGTGCAACGATTGCCAATGCCGGGCCGGGTGGCGCGCTGTTAGCGTATCTGTTAATTGGCTTAATGGTCTATTTCCTGATGACCAGTCTGGGTGAAATGGCGGCCTTTATGCCGGTTTCCGGTTCATTTGCGGCGTATGGCAGCCATTTTGTTGATCCGGCCTTTGGCTTCGCGCAGGGCTGGAATTACTGGTACAACTGGGCGATCACCGTGGCGGTCGAATTAGCTGCTTCCGCCATCATCATGAAATACTGGTTTCCAGAAGTACCGGGTTATATCTGGAGCGCGGGTTTTCTGGCGATCATCGTGGCGCTGAACGGCTTTACCGTGAAAGGTTTTGGTGAAGCGGAATTCTGGTGTTCGCTGATCAAAGTGGTGACCGTAATTGCCTTTATCGGCATCGGTATGCTGATGGTGTTTGGCATCATGCACGGTGATTCGCATCCGGGCTGGAGCAATCTCAGCACTGGCGATGCACCATTTGTCGGTGGTTTCCCGGCCTTGCTCAGTGTTGCCATGATCGCCGGGTTCTCGTTTCAAGGGACAGAGCTTATCGGTGTGGCGGCTGGTGAATCAGAAAATCCGGGCAAGAATATTCCGCGTGCCGTACGACAGGTATTTTGGCGTATTCTGCTGTTTTATGTGTTTGCGATCTTCATTATTGGTGTGTTGCTGCCGTATAACGATCCGCAATTGCTGAAAAATGATGTCACGGATATCAGTGCCAGCCCGTTCACATTGGTGTTCGATCGAGCCGGTTTGGCGTTAGCCGCGGCGGTAATGAACAGCGTTATTCTGACGGCAATTCTATCTGCCGGTAATTCAGGGATGTACGCTTCCACACGCATGCTTTATACCATGGCCTGTAATGGTATGGCGCCGAAATGGCTGGCCGGGTTGAGTCGTAACGGTGTGCCGGTGAATGCATTAATCGCGACCACGCTGGTGGCCATGTTGTGCTTCCTGACTTCGCTGTTTGGTGATCAGGCAGTCTATATGTGGCTGATGAGTGCGTCTGGCATGAGCGGATTTATCGCCTGGCTTGGCATTGCCGTGTGTCATTACCGCTTCCGTAAGGGTTATCTGTTACAAGGTGGCGAATTACACCAGTTGCCTTATCGTGCCCTGTTTTTCCCGTTTGGCCCGCTGCTGGCGTTTCTACTGTGTCTGCTGGTGACCTTAGGGCAGGATTACACCGCCTTTACGGCTGATGTGATTGATTGGAAAGGCGCTGCAGCGACCTATATCGGTATTCCCATCTTCTTCCTGTTGTGGTTGGGTTATAAACTGAAAAACAAAACGAGTTTTGTGCGCTATCAGGATATGCAGTTCCCACAAAAAGATTAGTTTCATTATGGCATAGCAACATTGTTGTTATGCCATATTAGCTATAACCAAGCTGCATCATGACGGATTGGCAACCAATCATGAGTTTATCTTGCAATTCTGGCGCTATTTCGGTCTTGCCGCTACCTACAACGCCTTTCCTGAAAAATGGCGCGGTACTTTTATCCAGTCGTTCACGAAATCCCGAGTTCATTTCTTGTTTTTGTAAATTATTAAAGCTGCTTTGTTCAATCGCGATCTGGAGTTGTTCTTTTGAAAAAGACAGGCCCAAAGCAGTGAATAATGCAGCAAATTGAGTTAAGGGATCTTTACGTAAATCTTCATAACGCACACGATACACTGGAAAAGGGATATCTTTATCCATCCAACTTAAGGTATGAGTATTCCATGAGCCATGGTTTTCGGGTAAACGGCGTTTATCTTTTGCGGGTTTAAGTTGAGTTTTAATGAGTTGGTCGGGTGTCAGCATGGCAGTTAATCCCTCTTCATGTGTCAGACCAAAATGCTTGCTGTAAGAAGGTAAGACATCGAGAGGGTGGCGCACGATGTGGATCGCAGCCTTAACTCGCTCTGACGGAAATATGTATTCACCGTCTTGATTCTTCCGCAACATATCATGCGTTTTAAAAAATACAGTGTCAGTTTCATTCTCAAGGGCGAGGCGATAAAAGTCAGGAAGAAAACAGTCCGTTGATTCCCTACCTAGGTCACTGGCTTCCCATGGCATTAATTGATCAAAAGACAAACGTTTATCGGTTTTAAATCCGCCAACAAGAATTTCATTAATGGAGACAGGCGCTTTTTCCGGATACAGCAAATTGGACAATAAGATCCGCAACCAAGTGTTGCCAGATTTCGGGTAGCTAGCCAATAAAATCATGTTATTCATGGCGGAAACGCTCCTCTATTAATTCAGCAACAGCTTGTGGTGACATCGTTGAATCAATCACCAAACGATGCACTGGGCAATGGTGAGCAATATGTGCGGCAAATTTGAAATGAACGGCAGCCTTATTTAATCCGCTAATCAGTGGCGGGCGGAAAGTATGCATACGGGTTAAGCCAAATATCTCGCCACCGGTGACAGAATGCCAACCTGATTGGGTAATATCCTCATCTTTCCTTGGTCGAATCAGCTCAACAATGGCTCGTACAGGTAATGCAACCTGACAACTTGGCGCAGGCCAGAGCAGCTTATTTTTCAACCCAAAAGAGAGGCTAAGCTCGGGAGTATCAACAGCCAATTTTTCACAACTATCAGGCCATAAGCGAATAGACTGACTGGCAGGGTGCACAACCAATTGATTGTTATCTAAAGTTAACCGACTAATGTCATCATTCAGTAATGACCATCCGTTTTGGCATAAGGCGGCTGCGGTTGTGGATTTACCCGTACCAGAATGAGCACAGATCAGAATGGCACTATCCCAACCTTCTTTAGTAAGCGCCGCGGCATGCAACGGTAATTCATTGCGTAGCAAGCTAAGTGCTGCATAGGGTGTCGATAGTAAGAAATGCTGTAACACCAGCGGGTCTGTCTCTTCTTTCAGTGGGAATATTTCGACATTTCTACCATCTCGAACCGTAAATTCAGCAATAGACGGAATGCGGACCCACATCGCATTCTCTTTCATCTGCCAATGGGCTTGTTCATGACGCAATGGGCCTGATAGAGGGTGGCTTTGTGAGATTACGTTTATCTCACAATCATGAAACGGTAACGTAAACACAATAAATTCCTTAATCGCTGAGTGTGGCTTGCCAGTGCTGCTGCGCATTTTCAAT
Organism: Tolumonas sp.; assembly: GCA_028683735.1. Classification (GTDB taxonomy): domain Bacteria; phylum Pseudomonadota; class Gammaproteobacteria; order Enterobacterales; family Aeromonadaceae; genus Tolumonas. The sequence continues at coordinate 4,648 of JAQUHG010000052.1, forward strand.
AAACAAGCAGATATCAAATAAACGGTGTAACGAGCTCGCCGTCAAACGTTCCCCGAGTCTGGATGTCGCTTCTGAAAGCGAAGTATCAATGGCATTGATATCAAAAAGTTGTTGAATGGCTTGGTTTTCTCGTAAACGCTGCCATGTCGACAGATAGCGCTCTTTATCACGGATGAGCCAATAGCCCTCATCGGGCGCTTGTTCACCACGTCGAGTGCGCCAGCGAATGCTGTCAGGCACTAATCCTTCACCCAGTAAACGTGCTTGCAAGCGTTCAAATCCAAGACCAACAAACGCCTCGGGTGGGTAAGTGAGCAACTGTTCGATGAGGGCGCGATCGGCAAAGGGATCTGTCATCAGTACGCCAAACTGCTGCAAAAAATCGGGTTTATAAACTGGGGTTGCTTTTAATAGAAAAGCGCAGCGATCAGCCCAGGAGAACGGAGGTTTGTTCGGCCAGGTGAAATCAATTTTCTCGCGCCATTGTTTGGAGAGCCAAGCAGGCATTAATCCATTCGGAATGGCATTTGCTGGCTGTAATTGGCGTTTCAATAACGGAGTTAAACCACTCATGTGCGACAGTTGCTTGGCCAAATGAGTGATTGAACACGGTGTTTGTGCAGATAGATGTTGCAACGCCCAGCGCCAGTGCCCTTGAGGTAATAAACGCGCTAACCCGCCATTGCCGGCATAGCTAAGCGAAGCATTACCTTTTCCGCCGGTTAATATAATGCGTTGCGATTGTGCCGCCGCGGCGGTGGCAATTTCTTTTAACCACCAACAATTCGCCGTATTACGAACCGGTGTCCAGCTTGCGACATGTTGGGCAGACAGATGATCGAGCACGCAGGAATGGTGGTTTTGAATACGCACATGCCGAAGATTGGGGTGTAATGCAGCTAACTCTTCTGTTAGCTCCCATTCATCGCCATCCCAATTTGGGCGTTGATAAAGCTTGTTAGCATCGGTTGTGACTGGTGACGAGGTGTAGCTGACCAGTATTTTTTCTTCCTCGGCCAAAAAACGCGCGGCATAAGCGGTAGCGAGAGAAGAGTCCAATCCACCTGATAAGGTGCTGGCAACAGCTTGATTTGAGCGAAGTAAACTTTTTACTGCTGCTTCAAACGTGGGCTTTAGTGCTGCGCTGTAATCCCTAGGGTCGCGAAAATAGACCGAATGCTGTTCAGGCGCTTGCCACCAGCGCGATAGCGTTTGTTTACCACTTAGTTCAAATGACATCACATGCCCTGCGGGCACATGTTGAATACCTTGCCATGGGTCAGTTTCAGGAAAACGAGCCGTGAGTAAAGTTAATAAGGCAGCGGTATTAATGGTTCTGAGTTTGGGTAGTTGTGTGAGTAATGGCGCGCGCAGTGTGCTAACCACTAAATGATCGCTGTCGTGATAGTAGTAGAGATGTGTATGTGAAAGATGGTCAACGGCAGTGTGTAGTGTTTTAGTGCTGACGTGCCAAGCGATCAGCGCGAAATCACCGTAAACCCGGCGTAACCCCTCTTTTCCCCATTGATGCCAAGCATGGGCCAATATTTCAGTGTCGCTAATATGTTTATTAGCAAGCGCTAATTGTGCTATTAACGAAGCGCGATTGTCGAGTCGAGCGAACCCCGCAATTACCCAATTACCGAGAATATAAGGCGATTGGTCGAATTGATCTTCTGGTAATAATTGATGAGGCGAGTTGGCCAAATAAGTATGCTGTTCGGCAGAATGCCATTGCCGAATTGTGCGCTGCGATTGCAGAGATGCGTTTAACGCATTGCATTCGATCGATGATAAAGGGGTTGATCTACGATGAGCAAAAACCAGCATACGATGTTCCGTTATCCTTCACTCATCGCAGTATACCATTGTTAGTTGTGATAAATTTGTAGTCAGGCTGTAAATTTAAAGTTCAAACGGCGCTTTATATCGTCAGGGAGAAAATATGTTGATCATGCGAAATCCAGATGTGCCTTCCACAGAGATGAATGGCGAACATGTGGTGATGGACTTAACGTCAGGCAAATATTTCAGTTTGCAAGGAACTGCAGGCGTTATCTGGCAGATGCTGAGTGAGCCGCAAACGGGAATGGACTTGATAACGCAATTAGCTAAACAATATCAGATTGATGAAGCAACGTGTCAAAATGACACACGCCCTTTTCTCGACCAATTACAAGCAAAAGGCTTAATTGTTCAACGTGATTAATCCGCTCTTTTGGCTGGGTAATTGGTGGCGGAATACCTGCTGGGGTGCGCAACAAGTTTTTTCTGTTGCACCGAAACAGGTTGCCGTGTGGTTGATGGTGTTATTCATCAGTGCAGGGCTACCCTTTGCTTTTTTGGCACTCCTACACCGTTTTTTACAATGGTTAGAACACAAACACACCGAGCATTTGACCTCACTATTGTCTGCTCTGGTGGTGATGTTGTTACTGATGCCGTTGATGCAACAGGCTAAGCTGTGGTTGCATAGTCGACTAGCCGAGCGTCTGCAAGCCACACTGCAAGATCGTATGCATCAGGTTATTTTGTCGCTGCCTTATGGCGAGTTTGAACAACCACGTACGCACGATCGTATTCACCAAGTGAAAGCAGACATAGTGACGCAACCGATGTTGTTATTAGAGCACGCCGGTTTGTTATTACAGTCAGGCCTATTTTTAGTGGTGATGGCCAGCTCATTAGTGATTTGGCGGCCAGAACTCTTGATTAGCTTAGGTGGTGCCTCTCTGGTGATGTTATTACTCGGTGGTTATCAATCTTACCGCCGTGTGATCTCACAACGACAATTAACACGGTTACAACGAGAAGCCTTTTATCATAGCCATGTAATGACCGATCGTCAGTTTGCCGCTGATGTACGTCTGTTTGGGTTGTCTGATTTTTTCCGTCAGCGTTTTTTGCAAGCGCAACACGCCGTGCACCAACTGCAGCGTACGTTAGATGTGGAACAGTGGTATTTCGCGATCGGCTCGTCGATATTATTAATTGCGGGGCTTCTGGGCTGCGGTTACTTGCTCTATCTCGATTGGTTACAAGGTCAGCTTTCACTGCCCGATATTGTCATTGCGGTGCAGTCGTTGTGGTTGGCGAGTCGGATGTTGGGGCAGTTGGTTGAAAGTGCGATTAAAGTCACCCGAGCGGGTCTCTTTCTTGGCGAGGTGCGTGCATTTTTGACTAATTTTGCACCAAAAGAAAAAATAGCATCAGAGCACATTGCCGTTGATGCAGGCCAGATGACAGAACCACCATGTTGGGATAATGCATTGCCAGCCATTGCGTGTCGGCAGGTCTGTTTCAGCTATCACCACCATCAAACGAAAGCGATTGATCACTTAGATTTAACCGTCCCACATGGGCAGATCTGTGCCATTATGGGGAATAACGGTGCCGGTAAATCGAGCCTGTTAAAATTATTAGCGGGGTTATATCAACCCGATGAGGGGCAAATTCTCTTATCAGGCAAAAATATCGTGCAGCTGACCGAAGCGGAGCGCTTAGCCAATATCACCTGCATGATGCAAGACGCAGCACACTTTCAGGCTTCTTTTGCAGAAAATGTGTGTGTTGGTGAGCCAATCGATAGCGCTCGTTTTTTATCAGCCATTAAAACCGCAGGCGCCGATGAGGTTGCCGATAAATTACCAGAGCGAGAGCAAGCATTGCTGGGTCGCTTATTTAAAGGCACGGAACTAAGTGGCGGTGAATGGCAGCGGGTGACGTTGGCGCGAGCATTATATCGTCATGCATCGGTGGTGTTGCTCGATGAACCGACGAGTGCGTTAGATGGTTGGTCGGAACAAGATTGGTTTGCGCGGCTGCGAGCGTGGGCTAAGGGGCGAACAGTCGTGGTTGTGACCCACCGCGTTACGACAGCCATGCAGGCCGATATGATCCACATCATGCAGGAAGGGAAGATTGTTGAGAGTGGCGACCATCAACAATTAATGGCTATGAATGGTCTATATCAAGCGGCGTGGGCTCATCAGGGGGATTTATCACTCCACGAGGATAAGTTGCAATAATCTGATAATCGTCAACTGGCCCGCCTAGCACCACTTCGTTTTCAATCATGACCCATGCATGGGCGGCAAAGGCGTTTTGCTGATCGCGTTTCACGCCGATAAATAAGGTGTGTGCTATCTGTTTATGCGTTAGAAATGCGCTCAGTGTTAATGCTTGTTCTAAACACAGCGCTCGCCACCACACGAGTGCTGCGATCTGTTTAATGCGTCTTATTAACGGCTTAATGACCTGTTGGTCACATGAGGCCCTGTTCGCTGGAAAAGGTGACAACTGAAATAACCGCTGCGAGGGCTGATATTTAGTTTTTATGCGCATTTTGGCCAACAGCAGTGTTATTAAAATGATCTGACACTGTTCTGCGTTGGTTAAACAAAGAAAACGCCATAACCGAGTTAAACATCGCAGCATGCATGCACCGTTCCTGTTAATTACCATGTAATTGAGTGCGAGTTCGATGCCAGCGCAATGCGAGTCTTGGCAGTCGCAACCACGGATATAGCCACTGTTTACTGGCTTTAAGTTGTAGTTCTTCAATGTCAGTCGGTGCATACAAGCAACGGTTTAGCCAAGAGGAAAACTGTTCTTTCACGCGATAGCGCTGGTGTAAAAAACGCTGATAGCGTAAGAAGCGAAACCGTTGTAATAGCGGAAATTTGCCCGTAATTTCAGGGTAGTTGCCATCGACTAAAAAACGTATCGCTTCGTTCGCTAAAAATTGCGCTTGTTTGGTTATATTCAAATTTAAGCTGCTCATCGTTGGCAGCGGAAACTCCGGTAATAGCCAAGCAATAACTAACATCACCTGCACAATCTGATCGTGCATGTTCAGTTTTTGCATGAGCGGCAGGCTTTCTTGCCAGATGGCAGGGTTGCGTTCACTGATGGCCAGAATATCACCGAGCCATTTCAGCCGAAACCAATGATGGCGTGCGCCATGTGAAATCAGGTAGAGAAATTCCGCTGGTGACACGGCTGTGGCTGGAAACGGAGGTTGCCACAACGGTTCTAACGACGGTGAATGCACGGTTTCGATGCGCCAATGCAACTCGACAATGACTCGGTTGTTGGGGTGTTGAAACGTCAGATGCCAGAAATGCTGCTCAATTAATGTATGTTGTGTGGGGTCGAGCGCAAATGCTTCATCCAGTGCAAAGCCGAGAGAAATCAGTAATGCGGAAGCGGCCCATAAATCGCGTGGTGCCACCAACAAATCCAGATCTTTACTATGTCGATAGGCGGGGTCATGGTAAATGCGCTGGCTTAATGCCGGCCCTTTTAGCAAAGATAATCCAATATTCGCCGCCTGAAATGCCTGTGTAATGCGGTTGGCTTCGGCCATCAGTTGCAGTTGGGTTAAGGTTTGCTGCCGCGCTTTTTGCTGCAACTGTGGCCAAAATGGCCCGAATAATCGAGAGCCAGTGTCATGATCCATAATGCGGGCTGCAAGCCCCCATAAGCGGTGATATTGCATAGCTTGCCAGTTTGCGGCAGGTGAACTGGCTTGTGAAAGCAACTGCTTTAGTTTGCTGTGTTGTTGCTGATGGTCAAGGCTGTGCCAGCAGCAGAGCGAAGCCAGTTGTAATACTGTCGTGTTCATCGTGATGCACCATGAATTTCATTAACATTGATATTACAATTTTTGCAGGAAAGTGTAATAGTTAACGGAAGCTCAGTAGAACAATTGCTGACAAATGGCATATAAAACAAGGAGAGAAAATGAATACTCAACAGCAAGAGATTGACGTAGTGCAGCACAAAACCAAATGGCAAGCGCCGGAACTAGTTGAGTTAGGGAATATTAGCGGTGAGACTCAGTTAAACAACAATACACATGGAAATGATACTATCCTTTCAGGCTCTTAGCGCTATTGTTCCTGCAACTGCTGTTGCACCTGTTCACAATGGGTTTTCAGCACCTGCAGTTGGGTATCTGAAAGATGAAGCTGGTCGCGCATTCTTAGCGGAATGTCTGCGGCCTGTTTTTTTAGTGCTTTGCCTTGCTCTGTCAGCGTCAAAACACGTACACGTTCATCCTGCTCACTGTGCTCCCGTCGGACTAAGCCTTTGGTTTCCAGTCGTTTTAGCAACGGCGTAAGCGTGCCAGAATCCAGAAAAAGCTGCTCACCCAATTGTTTTACGCTGACGCCATCCTGCTGCCATAACACCAGCATCACCAGATATTGCGGATACGTCAGGTCGAGTTGCTCCAGTAAGGGGCGATAAGCACGCACAATGGCATTGCTGGCGCTGTAGAGCGCAAAGCAAAGCTGGTTATCCAGTAATAAAAGGTCTGATGATTTTTCAGCGGTCATAATAAGTTGTGCGCAATGGGTTTATAAGGATTATATGTAACTTTTAGCTATTGCATACAGGAGAGGGAGACAAGAATGGCAGAAAATAAAAACGGCCGACCAATGTCGACCGTTGTGTGTAGTAAGTGACGGTAGAATTACCAGCCTTTTACTACGCCACCGTTAAACAGTTCAGTGGCTTTTTTGAATACCGCTTCATCTTGGTAAGATTTCACGAAGTTCTTCACTTTCTCATCGTTCTGGTTGTTTTCACGCGCCACGATCAGGTTCACATATGGTGACTCTTTGTCTTCCACAAACAGGCCATCACGGGTTGGTTGCAGATTAACCTGAGAGGCGTACACGGTGTTGATGATCGCCAGATCCACATCTTCCAGTGCACGTGGCAACTGAGCGGCTTCCAGTTCCACAATCTTCACTTTTTTCGGATTTTCTACGATATCCAGCACGGTTGCAGACAGACCAGAGCCATCTTTCAGTTTCAGCAGCCCCTGTTTTTGCAGCAACAGCAGTGAACGGCCGAGGTTAGTTGGGTCATTTGGTACGGCGATCTGAGAACCTTCTTTCAGCTCGCTAACCGCTTTGATTTTCTTAGAGTAGCCAGCGATTGGATACACGAAGGTGTTACCCACTGCCACCAGTTTGAAGCCACGATCTTTGATCTGTGAGTCCAGATAGGGTTTATGTTGGAACGCATTCACATCGATGCTGCCATCATTCAGCGCTACGTTTGGTGTGGCGAAATCACTGAACTGGACGATTTCCACTTCCAGACCAAATTTCTCTTTGGCGATTTTAGCGGCTTCTTCGGCAACCTGTGTTTCCGCACCGGCAATGGCGCCCACTTTCAGGTGGTTATCTTTTTTCTCACCACAACCGGTTAATGCGATCCCGATAATGGCGGCACTTAAAATCGCTTTGCTGAATAAATTCATGGTTTACTCCTTGTTTTCATGATGACTGCGCCACCATCGGCAACAGCGTGTTTACTTTTCCAGTATTCGTTTTTAGCGATGATCAACGCGTTTGACTAAGCGTTCACCAATGCTTTGGATCAGTTGTACCAAAATAACCAAGATAGCGACGGTGATCAGCATAATGGCCGGGTCAAAGCGCTGGTAACCATAACGGATACCGACATCACCCAAACCACCACCACCGATGGCACCTGCCATCGCAGAGTAGTTCACCAGTGCCACCAGCGTGATCACCACGGCGTTTAAAATGCCGGGCAGTGCTTCCGGTAACATCACCTTACGGATGATCTGACGGTGAGTGGCGCCCATCGCTTGTGCCGCTTCAATCAGACCGGCTGGAATTTCCATCAGTGCACCTTCCACCAGACGCGCCAGAAACGGGATCGCGCCAATGGCGAGCGGCACAATCGCGGCATTGGTGCCGATACTGGTGCCGATGATCAGACGGGTCAGCGGAATAATTGCGACCAGCAAGATGATGAATGGCACAGAACGGCCGACATTCACAATGGTACCCAACACTTTGTTAAAGATGGGGTGCGCGGCAATTTGCCCTGGTTTGGTGATATGCAGGGCAATGCCTAATGGCACGCCTAAAATGGTGCCGAACAGCGCAGAAGCGAACACCATCCACAGCGTTTCACCCAGCGCCAGTAATAACAACTCATGCATGCTGGTGAACATAACCTAATACCTCGACGTCGATCTGTTGCTGTTGCAGGTAAGCGATAGTCGCCTGTTGGGCGCTTTCATCACCTTGCAATTCCACGAGCAGGAAACCAAACCGGGAGTGCCCGATCTGTTCAATGCTGGCGCTTAAAATATTCACATCAATACCAAACTGGCGGCTGGCATGGGAAATAGCCGGTGTATCGATGGTATTACCGCTAAAACCTAAGCGCAGTAACGGGATTTGCCCGTCGCTTGCGGTTTTATGCAGCCGTTCACGATACGGTGCCGGGATCTCCAGATGCAGACTGGAACGAATGAACTCGCGTGCCAGCGGGGCTTTAGCATGGGCAAAAAACCAACCTACTTCACCCTGTTCAATGATGCTGCCCTGATCGAGCAGTGCCACCGAGTCGCAGATACTCTTCACCACACCCATTTCATGGGTGATCAGCAAAATAGTAATGCCCAGTTTCTGGTTGATCTCTTTTAGCAACGCCAAGATAGATTGCGTAGTTTGTGGGTCGAGCGCGGAAGTGGCTTCATCACACAGCAATACTTTCGGTGCCGGGCCTAACGCACGAGCGATGGCGACGCGTTGTTTCTGCCCGCCAGAGAGTTGTGACGGATAGGCTTTGGCGCGATGCGTTAAACCGACCAGCTCCAACAGCTCATTGACGCGCGCAGTAATTTTCTCTTTTGGCCAGTTGGCCAGCTCTAACGGTAACGCGACGTTCTCAAACACGTTACGGGAAGAGAGCAGATTAAAATGCTGGAAGATCATACCGATATTGCGGCGTGCCAGCGTCAGCGCCTGCTCGTCCAGCGCAGTCAGATCGACACCATCGACTTCCACACGGCCCTGTGTGGGACGTTCCAGCAGATTAACACAGCGGATCAGGGTACTTTTACCTGCTCCGGATGCACCAATTACACCGACGATCTGGCCGGCGGGAACATCGAGTTCTATACCTTTCAAAGCGTAAAAGGCGCTTTTTCCTTCGCCATACACTTTTGACAGGGAAGATAACTTAATCATAAGGGAACCGTTATTTACTCAAATATCCACCGTTATTTGGTGGTCATAGAAATTCAGACTGAATAGCGATGTATTCTCAGGCGATCATGCTACGAGTCATCCTGGTGCATGTCAACGGACATTTGGATGTTTAGACGTCTAAAATTGGGAATCATTATGCGAAAAACAGATATAGGCGGTGATAAAACCCAAATAGCGCCGCCTGCGATAACAGACGGCACCGGAGGATATTCAACGCCGTTGTGCCAATAATTCCCGCCAGGCGGCTGGCAGATGACGTTGTAACTGGTGTTGGATTTTAGCTTCATGGCGCTGCCAGAGCAGACCTAACCAGATAATACCTAAGCCAATCAACGACAGTATGAAGGGGAATATCAGACTATCCTGGAACAGATCCCAGGCCAGATAACCGAGATAACCAGCCACGCCCATTCCGCCAAATATGGCAAATACCCGGCGTCCAATCATGCCACCGACGGTGATCAGTAACAGATTGATCAGGCAGTAGAGAAATTTGTTCAGTTCGCTATCGGAATGCTGCATGGATAAGCCACCCCAAAAGGCCATGAGACCGAACAGGTAGATCCACCAGGCAAAATCGAGCGTATGCCGCGTGCGCAGATCGATATAAAAGGCGAG
>JAQUHG010000053.1 GCA_028683735.1 Tolumonas sp.
AATTTACCGGCCAACTCCCAACTGAGGAAAAACGGCGTCCAGTCGATATATTCTCGCAGCGTCGCAATCGAGACATCATCAATCACTTTAGTGCCCAGTATATTTGGCTTCGGTGGCTGATAATTCTGCCAATCAAGCTGCAAACCATTCGCTCGGGCCGCTTCCAGCGTAACAGGCGGAGTTCGCGGTTGTTTACGACTGTGCTGCTCACGCACCCGCACATACTCTTCTCGCAGGCGTTCAACAAATGGCGCTTTCTGCTGTGCACTCAGCAGATTTTGCACGACACCCACCGCTCGTGATGCGTTAGAGACATAAACGACGGCTTCACTGTAATTTTGTTCAATTTTCACAGCGGTATGCGCTTTCGATGTCGTCGCACCACCAATCATCAGTGGGATCTTAAAGCCCTGACGTTCCATCTCTTTCGCGACATGCACCATTTCATCCAGCGATGGCGTGATCAGGCCAGACAGACCGATAATATCGGCATTCACTTCTCTGGCCGTCTGCAATATTTTCTCGCAAGAGACCATGACGCCCAGATCGACAATTTCGTAGTTATTACATTGCAGCACCACACCGACGATGTTTTTACCAATATCGTGCACATCGCCTTTGACCGTTGCCATGACAATCTTGCCGTTACTCTGACCCGCACTTTTTCCCATTTCAATGTAGGGTTGCAGATAAGCCACGGCGCGTTTCATCACGCGCGCAGATTTCACCACCTGCGGCAGGAACATTTTACCGGCGCCGAACAAATCACCGACTACATTCATGCCAGCCATCAACGGGCCTTCAATCACCTCAATCGGTTTTGCCGCCAATTGACGGGCTTCTTCGGTGTCTTCATCAATAAAATCAGTAATGCCTTTGACCAACGCATGTTCCAGTCGTTTACCCACCGGCCAGCTGCGCCATTCCTGTTCTCTTGGGTCAATCGCCTGTTGAGCCGCACCACCACGATATTTCTCGGCAATGGTCAGTAATTCTTCAGTCGCCCCCGGATGAGTATTCAGCACCACAGCTTCGACTTTTTCTTTCAGCTCAGCAGGAATATCCTCATAAATCGCCAACTGGCCGGCATTCACGATACCCATGTCCATACCATTTTTAATGGTGTAATAGAGGAACACGGAGTGGATCGCTTCACGAACCTGATCGTTACCACGGAATGAGAACGACACGTTAGAGACACCGCCGGAGATCATGGCATACGGTAAATTGGTTTTAATATCTTTAACCGCTTCGATGAAATCAACCGCATAGTTGTTGTGTTCATCAATACCGGTCGCAACAGCAAAAATATTCGGGTCGAAAATAATATCTTCCGGCGGGAAGCCTACTTGTTCGGTCAGGATCTTATACGCGCGCTGACAAATCTCGAATTTACGTGCACGGGTATCGGCCTGCCCCACTTCATCGAACGCCATGACAATCACTGCCGCACCGTAACGACGCAACAATTTCGCCTGCGCGATAAATTTATCTTCTCCCTCTTTCATGGAGATAGAGTTAACAATACCTTTACCCTGAATACATTTCAGACCCGCCTCGATCACTTCCCATTTGGAAGAGTCGATCATGATCGGCACTCGCGAAATATCCGGTTCAGACGCAATCAGATTCAGGAAACGCACCATACACGCTTGCGCATCCAACATGCCTTCATCCATGTTGATATCGATGATCTGCGCACCGCTGATCACTTGCTGACGGGCGATATCCAGCGCTTCGTCATATTGCTCTTCTTTGATCAGACGTTTGAATTTAGCAGAACCGGTGACGTTGGTGCGCTCACCCACATTCACGAACATGGAATTTTCATCAATAGTCAGTGGTTCTAAACCCGCCAGACGACAAGCTACTGGTAATTTTGGCAGCTCACGCGGTTTAATGCCTGCTACCGCTTTTGCCATCGCACGAATGTGGTCTGGTGTGGTGCCGCAGCAACCACCAACCATATTCAGGAAACCCGATTCGGCCCATTCACGGATATGGTCAGCCATTTCATCAGCTTCCAGATCGTAACCGCCAAAAGCGTTAGGCAGACCTGCATTCGGATGCACTGAAACATAGCTTTCCGAAATACGCGCCAGTTCCTGCACATATTGACGCAACTCTTTCGGACCCAGTGCACAGTTCAGACCAAACGATAACGGTTCAGCATGGCGCAACGAGTTATAGAAAGCTTCGGTCGTCTGACCAGACAGCGTTCGTCCGGAGGCGTCGGTGATGGTGCCAGAGATCATGACCGGCAATTTGAAGCCGAGTTTGTCAAAAATGGTGTCGACTGCAAAAAATGCGGCTTTGGCATTCAGCGTATCAAAGATGGTTTCGATCATGATGATATCGACCCCACCCTCGATTAAGGCTTCGGTCGATTCTTTATAGGCGTCAACCAACACATCAAAGGTAACGTTACGTTTACCCGGGTCATTCACATCCGGTGAAATAGAAGCAGTGCGGTTAGTTGGGCCTAAAACACCCGCCACAAATCGCGGTTTTTCCGGTGTTTTAGCATTCCATTCATCCGCCACTTTGCGCGCCAGACGTGCGGCTTCACGGTTAATTTCCGCAGACAGATCTTCCATCTGATAATCAGCCATCGCGATACGCGTGGCATTAAAGCTGTTGGTTTCCAGAATATCTGCTCCGGCCGCCAGATAAGCATCATGGATCGCCGCAATCACATCAGGCTTGGTCAGCACGAGTAAGTCATTGTTGCCTTTCAGATCGGAAGGCCAATCGGCAAAACGCTCACCACGAAAGTCTGCTTCTTGTAGCTGATAACTTTGGATCATGGTGCCCATGCCACCATCAATGAGCAGAATACGTTCCTGTAATGACTGATGCAGTGCTGATGTATTTACCTTTACGACCACGGGGGCTTCCTCAATATCGGTGATGCAGATAATTCTGAAACGGGGTTGCCCGGCATCCTAGCCGGGACAACACAATAATAACTGAGACGGGGGTGGAACTAAATTTCCCAGTTACTTTCGTTTGATTTATGCGTCAGTGAATTTAAATCAAACGGTGTCAGCTGATAAACGTAATAGTTTAGCCAATTAGAGAATAACAGATGCCCATGACTGCGCCAGCTATGATGAGGCTGATTATCAGGGTTGTTGTTCGGGTAATAATTAGCCGGAACGAGAGGGTCGATACCTGCCGCTAAATCACGATGATATTCATGGTGTAAGGTATCAGCATCATATTCTGGATGACCGGTAACAAACACCTGACGACAGTCTTTGCTGGCCGCCAGATAAACGCCCGCTTCATCTGATTCAGCAAAAATCCGCAAATCAGTGTTCGCACGAACAAAATCGCCATCGAAGGAGGCATAACGGGAGTGCGGCGCTAAAAACACATCATCAAAACCACGCACCAGTGGATCTTGCTGTTCCAGTTTGCGGTGATAATAAACCCCTGATAATTTCACATCGCGGGTCTGTTTTTCCAGGCCATACAGCACTTTTAATGCCGCTTGTGCCGCCCAACAAAGAAACAGGGTCGACGTAACATTGTGCTTAGACCACTCAATGATCTTAACCAACGTATCAAAATAAACGACGTCACTAAATTGCACTAAACCTAACGGTGCACCGGTGATGATCAGACCGTCATATTTATTATCTTTGATCTGGTCAAAATCCTGATAAAAGGTTTCAACATGGATCTTCGGCGTATTTTTAGATTCCCGGTCATCGATACGCAGCAAATCCACGATCACCTGCAATGGTGAATTCGAGAGCATGCGCATCAACTGAATTTCCGTCTCAATTTTTTTCGGCATCAAATTCAATAACAGCACTTTTAAGGGCCGGATATCCTGATGCGCAGCACGGCTGTCTGTCATCACGAAGATATTTTCTTCGGTCAGCACACCCGCAGCAGGCAATTGGTCGGGAATTTTGATTGGCATGACTAGCTCCCACATCTATCAGTAAAAACGTCTGGACATCCAGAAGCCTACACCATCCAGGGTAACCTGTCACCAGGATCTCTTTTTATATCCATTTAGTAAGATACGTTGCCGGAAATAGCGCTGATCATCTCAGTAAAACATTCTTCCTGAATCACACGATGAATTTTTTGCGACATCCGAAACAACAAATGCTTCTCTTGGCCGCCCCCATCCAGTAACCTAAGTACAGGTTTAAGCATTACATGATGTTATGGCAGAACTCCGTATATCCGTCGATCGATTACAAATCGGAAACTATATCAAGCTGCCTCTCAGCTGGCGGGATCACCCGTTCCTGCTTTCCAGCTTTATGATCAAGAAAGAAGAACAAATCCAATTGATTCGTCAACTTGGATTAAAACATGTCTTCATCATCCCGGAAAAATCTGACGCTCCGCCTAAGCCCGCTGAAATCTTAGAGATGCCACAAAGTGACGTTGATCTCGATGATGAGATCGTGACACTGCAGGAAAAGATGCAGGCTGAAAAGTTACAGCGTATTGAGCAGATGAAAGAGTATCGGCGCAATGTGCAAAGAACGGAACAGTCGTTCAATCGTTCACTGGCGCAAATGCGGGCGCTGATTAACAAACTGCAGAATCGGCCGTTAAATGCAATCCGCGAAGCACATGAGCTGGTTGACGATATCACGAATCAACTGATGCAAGCAGATCAAATGGTGCTGCATCTGATGTCTGACTCGCCGGAAGGCGAAAGCCTCTATTACCACACGTTAAACGTGGCAATGTTATCGATGTTGCTGGCTAAACAATGTGGTAAAACCGCAGAAGAGATCAAACTGCTCGGTATGGCCGCCATTTTCCACGATATCGGCAAAATCAAAATCCCTACCCAGATCCTGAGAAAAACAGAGCCGCTGACGAAACCGGAAGAAAATCTGTATAAGATGCACCCGCGTTATAGTCTGACCTTACTCGATCTCGCAAAAGATTTTCCAGAACAGGCCAAAGGGTTAATTCTGAAACATCATGAACGACTCGATGGTTCTGGTTATCCGGAAGGCTTGAAAGGTTCACAAATTGATGATTTATCTCAGTTAATGGCTGTGATCGATGAATATGACTCACTGTGCCACCCGCAAATTGGCGGGAAAACAGCCGCGACACCCCATACTGTGTTGTCGTTTATGTTTAAACACAAAACGCAGCAGTTGAATAAAGACTACATCGGTCTATTAATCAAACATTTGGGCATTTATCCGCCAGGTAGCGTGGTTGAATTGTCCAATGGTCAGGTTGGGCTGGTTATGTCGGTCAATAGCCAACGTCTGTTATATCCTTCAGTACTGATTTACGATGCAGCCATACCTCGTACCGAGGCTGCTGTAGTTGATCTGGAAAATATGCATTTAAGCATCAAACGGGTATTATTACCGTCCCGTTTGCCGCAGGAAATTTTTGATTATCTGAGTCCGCGAACCCGAATCAGCTACTTCTTCGACTCCTCAAGTGGAACCAACAGTAACTGATTGTTAGCATGTAAATGCTTAATTCAATATTGGTACCCTCATGATTATTGAAATAATTACCACCGGTGATGAAGTTCTCACCGGCTTTACCGTTGACACCAACGCCTCATGGTTAAGTCTGCAGTTACTGGAACAGGGCTGGCAGGTTCGCCGTCGTCAGACCGTTGGCGACCGAATGGATGATTTAACCAGTCTTTTGCAAGAACGCAGCCTCATTGCCGACGTCATTATTTTTAATGGCGGCCTTGGCCCAACGTCCGATGATAAAACAACCGATGCGGTCGCCCAGGTCGCAGGTGTGCCTCAAGAACTCAACACCGACTGGCTGACAAACATGGAGCAGAAATTTTCTAATCGCGGACGCGCCATGCCCATCAGTAACCGCAAACAAGCGATGTTACCGCAAGGTGCCACCGTGCTAGACAACCCGATCGGCACCGCATGTGGCTTTAAGCTACAAATCAACAAAGCCTTATGTTATTTCACCCCGGGTGTTCCAAACGAATTCAAGAAAATGGTGCAGCAGCAAATCATTCCTGATCTGCAAAAACATTATCCTTCCGGTGCCGCTACCGTTCGTCGTTACTTTACCTTCGGTATTTCAGAATCATCCTTAAGTGACCAGTTAGATATTCTCAGCTGGCCAGCGCATATTGAATTAGGCTATCGCTCATCCATGCCCATCATTGAGATGAAACTGATAAGCCAGCAGCCGGATGCCGACTTTGATACCGCAGAAGCCCAGCTGCTATCGGTGATCACGCCCTATCTGGTGGCATCAGGCCAACTTGATATGCCGAAAACCTTAGCCGGATTACTGGAAGGGCCACTGGAAATATTGGAAGGCGGCACCTACGGGCAGCTGTTGTCAGATTTAGCCCCTGCAATCCCGCAGCTGTGTGGTGATTACCATGCCCATTTACCCGACAGTGCAGATGAGTTACTACAATACATTCAGCACCATTCCCGTCTGACATTAGCGATTGGCTCTGCCACTGAACAGCACTACCCGATTGCCTTGTGGGATGGTTTGCACGGCTGGGCCCAGACGCTGTATGTACGCACTCTGGATGTGACGTTGCAGCGCCGGATCATCTCGTTTGCAGCACAGGATATGCTGCGCCGTTATCTGCTGAAACAACCCGCACTGGGTGAATACCAGACACTGCAGCGTACCGATAGTTCATATCGCCCTTAAATATACCCTTCGTACTTGAAGTTGCAGCGTCGTTGACAGCGTTCTCTCACCCCAATCACATAGCATCCCTATGTTCATGGGGATTCGCTCTCTTATCGCCTTGCTGCAACTCCAATTACTTTGGGTATAGACCTCAGGCTGTAGGAAGAAATACAGCCTGTGTGTTTACACCCCCAGCAGATTGCGGAAATCATCTCCAACCATCGTTGGCATAAATTCGGTGATCTCGTAATCTGCTAGTTTATGCAGATGGAAAGGATCTGCCGCCAAGATCGGTTCCAGTGTTTCCATGCTTTCAGAGCGCGCCAGAATGATACCGCCTGTTCTGGGCACTTTGCGCCCGGAAGCAATAAAATGACCGGCATCATATTGTGCTTGTAAGTAGGTTTTATGCGCATCCATATGCGCCTCAATCTGAGCAATATCGGTTTTATAAGTGATAGAAACAATGAACATAATGCACCTCCGCTCGAATAATACAGGTTAAGATTAAACCTTATTCTGTATTTAGTATCAGTCAGTTATTCGTATGATGCCACCGCTATTCACACGCCGATTATGTTTACAGCCGCTGGTTTTACAAGATGTGGTCGCAATCCGCGAAATAACGAGCGACCCTATCTTTATTCAGGCGAGCCATCATTGTCTGATGCCTACATCAGACAACCAGTTATTGCGCTGGGCAATCGAACAACAAAAACAACATCAGAATGGGAAAGGTTGTTGTTATGCTATCCGAGATATCAAAGAGAAAGCGCTGATCGGATTAGTTACGTTGCAATCAGAAACAGAGCATGTGGAACTAAGCTATTGGTTAAGCTCACCATATTGGCGACAAGGTTTAATGACCGAAGCGGTATCTTGCGTACTCAATGAATGGCAGCGAACTTATCCTCAAGTTACTGTGTATTCCAACTGCAATATCAACAATTTAGCCTCTATCGCTTTATTGCAGAAAATGGGCATGCAGATGATGAATACTGAAGATAAAAATGAAACGCGGGCGTTTATTTTGGTGGGATAACTATTGATGACCCCATAATTAGGGTCATCAAATAAGCAGACTTATTTTTTCGCTTCAGTTTTAGCTGGTGCGTCAGCCGCTTTAGCTTTAGCTTGATCTTTAACGATTTCCAGCAGTTCCACTTCAAATACCAGTACAGAGTTTGGCGGAATAGTACCGGCACCCTGTTCACCATAAGCCAGAGCAGCAGGCAGAGTGAATTTGAATTTAGAACCAACTGGCATCAACTGTACGCCTTCAGTCCAACCAGGAATTACGTGATCCAATGGAAATTCAGCCGGTTCTTTACGGTCATAAGAACTGTCGAATTTAGTGCCGTCAGGCAGCGTACCCAGATAATGCACACGAACTACATCGCTGGCTTTTGGTTTTTCACCAGTCCCCATCTTCAGCACTTCATATTGCAGGCCTGATTGCGTTACTGTCACACCGGCTTTTTTCGCGTTTTCTTCTAGGTATTTTTTACCTTTCTCTAAACTTGATTTGGCATCAGTTTCAGCTTTTTTAGTCGCGGCTTCATTGACCTTTTGATCATAAGCTTTCAGCGCTTTTTCAATATCAGCGTCGCTCATCTGGGCTTTTTTCGCCAGACCATCTTTCACGCCGTTCATGATCATATCGTTATCTAATTTCACGCCCAAATCCTGCTGGCGGGAAAGTGTTGAATTAATATAACGGCCCATAGACAAACCAATCGCGTAAGCAGATTGTTGTTCAAATGTTTTTAACTCAACTTTGTCGGCAACTGGTGCTTTTGGTTCATCTTTCTGACAAGCAGTCATGGATACTGCAACCGCAACCGCCAACAAAGACATCTTGATCATTTTTTGCATTATTTTCTCCACGATAAGGATTCCGGCTCTCTGTTTATCGGTAAAGAGAGGCTGACCTAGGCAAGCGCCTTATACTAACGCCAGTTGTAAATGAACAACAGGCAAATAAAGGTAATTGTGAGAAAAATGATACGGAATATAATGCAGGAGATAAATACCAAAGAGCGTACCGATGTCACATATAAACGAGCTAAACAAACATCTGGAAGATCGGATTGAAGAACTGGAAAGCCGCTTAGCGTTCCAGGACGATACAATTGAACAACTTAACCAGGCACTTGCCATGCAACAGCAAGATATGGATAAGTTACGCCATCAGATGGGTTTGATTGCAACCCGCATGAAAGAGATGGTTATCAGTCAAGTAGCGAGTCAAAGCGAAGAGACACCGCCGCCGCATTACTGAGCTAAATGTCCGTAATAAAACGCCAAAAATAAAAAACCGCCAGACATTCGGCGGTTTTTTATTGGCTCAGGAAAAATTACGCTTCCTGTTTGGTCCAGGTATCACGCAAAGCAACGGTCAGGTTAAATACCATTTTTTCTGGTGAAGACAGTTTATTGTCCACACAGAAATAACCTTCACGCTCAAACTGATAAGCAAATTCAGGCTGTGCGGTGCTCAAGGATGGTTCCAGCTTGGCATGCGCCACAATACGCAGTGATTCTGGATTGATAGTGCTCAGGAAGTCTTCTGCCGCGCCCGGATTAGCAACGCTGAACAGACGATCATACAAACGCACTTCGGCATCGAGCGCGTGAGCAGCTGATACCCAGTGGATAACGCCTTTCACTTTACGACCATCTGCAGGGTTAGTGCCCAAGGTGTCGCGATCGCAAGAACAATACAGCGTAGTGATATTGCCTTCCGCATCTTTTTCAACGCGTTCCGCTTTAATGATGTAAGCGTGGCGCAGGCGCACCTCTTTACCCATCACCAGACGTTTGTATTGCTTGTTGGCTTCTTCACGGAAATCAGCACGATCAATAAAGATTTCACGACTGAACGGCACGCTGCGTTCGCCCGCTTCCGGAATATTCGGGTGATTAGCAATGGTCAGGTTTTCAACCAAATCTTCCGGATAGTTTTCCAACACCACACGCAGTGGGTCTAACACAGCCATGGCACGGGGTGCGCGTTCGTTCAGATCTTCACGAATGCACGACTCCAGTGAACTCATCTCCACGGTGTTGTCTTGTTTAGTGACACCGATACGATGACAAAACTCACGGATCGCTTCCGGCGTATAACCACGACGACGCAGGCCCGATACAGTTGGCATACGTGGGTCATCCCACCCATCCACAATACCTTCCGTTACCAGCTGGTTCAGCTTACGCTTCGACATGATGGCATATTCAAGATTCAGACGGCTGAACTCGTATTGACGTGGATGGCAAGGAATAGAGATATTATCCAGCACCCAATCATACAGACGACGGTTATCCTGGAATTCCAGCGTACAGATGGAATGTGTGATGCCTTCCAAGGCGTCCGAAATACAGTGGGTAAAATCGTACATCGGATAGATGCACCATTTGTTGCCCGTCTGATGATGTTCTGCGAATTTGATACGGTAGATAACCGGATCGCGCATGACAAAAAATGAAGACGCCATATCAATTTTGGCACGCAGGCAGGCTTCACCTTCTTGGAAACCACCATTTTTCATTTTTTCAAACAGCATGAGGTTTTCTTCGATGCTGCGATCGCGGAACGGGCTGTTTTTGCCTGGTTGCGTCAAGGTGCCACGGTATTCGCGGATCTGCTCCGCAGTCAGCTCGTCAACATAAGCGAGCCCTTTATTGATCAACTCAATGGCGTAAGCGTGCAGTTGTTCAAAATAATCCGAGGAGTAACGCACCGCGCCATTCCACTGAAAACCAAGCCATTGCACATCACGCTGGATTGATTCGACATATTCCACTTCTTCTTTAGCAGGGTTGGTGTCGTCGAAACGCAGGTTACAAGTACCCTGATAATCGCGGGCAATGCCAAAATTCAGACAGATGGATTTGGCATGGCCAATATGCAAATAGCCATTAGGCTCAGGTGGAAAACGAGTTGCCACAGAGCTGTGTTTGCCGCTAGCCAGATCTTCATCAATGATCTGACGGATAAAATTGGTTGGTCGATGCTCCGCTTGGGTCATCATTCACCTCGGATAGTGATTATCTTTTTGTATACATTAACCGAGTATCATCCATATTTATGACACTGCGCTCAATAGGTATTTACCAAATCAAAAGCCTGAATAACGAAAGCAGGTCATATTAGCTAACCATTTGTACGATAAGTGTGCAGGCAAGATGATTTATCGCATAAAACAAAGCCACTGCCGGAAAGCCGGACAGTGGCTAATAGAGTAAAACGAGTTCAAATTGTGCCTTTTTAGCCTGCGATAGCCGCTTTCATGGCACCCGCGACGATTTCAGCCTGAGGGCCAAGCACCACCTGCAAGTTAGTGGCATTTAATTTCACCACACCACTGGCACCTAATGCTTTTAATGCCTTGTCATCAACCTGTTTCATATCGCGGACTGATAAGCGCAGGCGAGTGATACAAGCATCAATTTGCGTCAGGTTTTCTTCACCACCTAATGCCACCAGATAGTTGTTGGCTAACGCCTGCATATCTTTAGAAGCACCTCTAACGACTTGAACATCATCATTATCGGTTTCACGGCCTGGGGTTTTCAAATCAAACCATTTGATGGCGGTATAAAACACGGTGAAATAAATTGCACCAAACACCAAACCGATCACCAGCAGTAACGCCGGTTTCGTTGCCAGACCCCAGTTGATCACAAAGTCAAACAGACCAGCCGAGAAACCAAAACCGTCGAGCACACCCAAATAGTTAGTAACCACCAGCGATAGACCAGTCAATACCGCATGCGCTGCATACAGTGCCGGAGCCAGGAACATGAACATGAATTCCAGCGGTTCAGTTACCCCGGTCAGGAATGCAGTCAGCGCAACCGACAACAGCAGACCACCGACCTGAGCTCGACGATCTTTCGGCGCAGCCAAATACATAGCCAGTGCCGCGGCAGGCAAACCAAACATCATGATTGGGAAGAAACCAGTCATGAATACGCCAGCAGTATGATCCCCTGCGAAGAAGCGGTTTAAGTCACCACGTGCAGCCTGAGCCGCGATATCTTTGATCACACCACCGTCAATGCCCGGAACCACACCACCAACAGATAAGGTTTTCACTACATCGGGTGCCAGACAAATATTATGCAGAGCCCCCGCAACTTCATAGCTCACCTTGGTACATTCACCAAGACCAAACCAGAAGATGGAGTTCATCACATGGTGTAAGCCCACTGGAATCAAAGCGCGGTTTAACAAACCATAGGAAAACTCACCAATCGCCCCCGATGTAGCGACTGCATGACCAAACGTATCAATACCATGTTGGATCGCTGGCCATACCACCCCACTGACACCAGCCAGCACCAGACAGATCAAACCGGTCATGATAGGAACCAGACGCTTACCGCCAAAGAAAGCCAGATAAGCCGGTAAACTGGTCGCATGGAAACGGTTATAAGCATGACCGGCCACAATACCGGCAACGATACCGCCGAAGAACGACATATTAATGTCGGCATTAATGGTTTTTGCCGCTTCCGTTAATACCAGATAACCCGCCGCCCCCGCCAGACCCGCAGCACCTGCATCATCTTTGGACAGACCCACTGCGATACCAATCGCGAACAACAGTGGTAACTGACCAAATATCGCGCCCCCGGCTTGCGCCATAAAGGCAATGTTCAGCATATCGGCCTGACCCAGTCGCAACAGAATGGCCGCAATCGGCAGGATCGCAATCGGCAGCATAATAGCTTTACCGAGTTTTTGCGTATAACCCAGAATATTCATTTTTTCCTCCATAAGTACATTTGTGCAGCCCCACAATCATCTTAGTTCA
Source organism: Tolumonas sp. (assembly GCA_028683735.1). Lineage (GTDB taxonomy): Bacteria > Pseudomonadota > Gammaproteobacteria > Enterobacterales > Aeromonadaceae > Tolumonas. The sequence continues at coordinate 12,465 of JAQUHG010000053.1, forward strand.
TCCAATAAACTAAGTTCTGTGATTTATGCCACACAAAGCTCATTTATGCAAAAACATTTCGGATGATCATTGCAAATTTCCGGATGTTTATTCACAATTAAAAATAAGTAGTGAGACCTCATGGAGAAACACAAAAATGCGTATGCTGCCGTTAAAAGATAAAGCTCAGGTTGGTTTGTGGTCAGCCCGTTATATTGCCGACCGTATTAATCAGTTTGCACCAACCGCAGAACGTCCGTTCGTGTTGGGTTTGCCAACTGGCGGAACCCCACTGACGACCTATGAACAATTGATCAAACTGTATCAGCAAGGTGAAGTCAGCTTCGCTAACGTGATCACTTTCAACATGGATGAATATGTGGGTTTAAACGCCGATCATCCACAGAGTTATCACCGTTTCATGTTTGATAATTTCTTTAATCACGTCGATATTCCAAAAGAAAACATCAATATTCTGGATGGTACCGCCGCTGATCTGCTGGCAGAATGTGCCGCCTATGAAGCGAAGATCACTGCGGTTGGTGGTATTAAACTGTTTTTTGGTGGTGTAGGCAGCGATGGCCACATTGCCTTTAATGAACCAGCCTCGTCTTTGCGTTCACGTACCCGGATTAAAACACTGACACAAGAAACCCTGATCGATAATGCGCGTTTCTTTAATGATGACATTAATCAGGTCCCTAAGCTGGCTCTGACCGTAGGTGTAGGCACATTGATGGATGCGGAAGAGATCTTGATCCTCGCCACCGGACACAATAAAGCGCTCGCCGTGCAAGCAGGTATTGAAGGCAGTGTGAATCATTTATGGACGATTTCAGCCCTGCAGCTGCATCCTCGTGGCCTGCTGGTTTGTGATGAAGCCGCAACGATGGAATTGAAAGTGAAAACACTGCGTTACTTCCAGCAGTTGGAAGCAGCTGAATTAGCAAAATTTTAAGGAGGAAAACATGTACGCGCTTTGTAACAGTGTACTCCTGACAGGTTATCAACGGCTGACGGATACAGCCGTTGTGGTTGCCGAAGGAAAAGTGGTCGCGCTGTTACCACAGGCAGAACTTCCCGCTGATCTGCCGCAACAAGATATGCAGGGTCACCTGCTCTGCCCTGGTTTTATCGATCTGCAACTGAATGGTTGCGGTGGCGTGATGTTTAATGACACGCCGGATGTGGCTACGCTGGCGCATATGCAACGCACCAATTTACTCTCCGGCACTACCAGCTTTTTGCCGACACTGATCAGTGACAGCGATGAAGTGATTCAGCAAGCGCTCACTGCCACCAAACAGTTCATGCAGCAACATCAGCATCAGGTGTTAGGCATGCATCTGGAAGGGCCATATACCAACCCCAAACGGCGTGGTATTCACCCGCAAGAGCAATTACGCCAACCGTCTGACGAGATGATTACTTATCTGAGTCAGCAGGCGCCATGGCTGAAGAAAATAACCCTGGCACCGGAGCTTAATCTGGCACGGCATATTCGCCAACTCGCCGATGCGGGTGTGACGGTCAGTATTGGCCATTCCGCCGCAACGTATGAGCAAGCGATGGCGGGTTTTGACGCCGGTATTCGTTTTGCCACACATCTGTATAACGCGATGACTGCCACTGAAAATGGCCGCACCCCAGGCATTGTCGGCGCTATTTATGATCGTGATGATATTTATACTGGTGTCGTGGCCGATGGTTTTCATGTGCACTGGGCCAATGTGCGATTAGCAAAAAAAGTTCTGGGCGATCGGCTGTGTCTGGTCACTGATGCTACTGCTGCTGCAATGCCCCCTGTAGGCTTCGAAAAATTTGATTTTTGTGGCGCAGAAGTCTT
>JAQUHG010000313.1 GCA_028683735.1 Tolumonas sp.
GACTCGGGTATTTTCAATCAGGATCGGTAACAGCTGTGAATCAGTAAACATCGCTGATTCAGGAAAGCCCATACCTTCTGGGTCTTTCAGCGGTCCATGCACGGCCCATTGCAATGCGTAAAGGGCAATGTAGTTCAACATGATGGTAGATAAGATGATATTGCTGTTGAACCATTGACGCAGTGCAATCGCAATACCGGACCAGGCCATACCGGCCAGAACACCAGCAATCAGGGCAAACCAGACGCTGAGCGAGTTATCAGCAAAATGCAGACTGACCGCACTACCGACGACAGCGCCCATCAAAAGTTGACCTTCAGCACCGATATTCCACAAATTAGCCTGATAACAAAGTGCCAAGCCAATTGCACAAAGTAGCATCGGTGCGGTTTTTACTAATAACTCGCCTATGTTGTAACCATCGGCAAGTGGGCTGATAAAGAACACATGCATTGCATGAAACGGATCTTTGCCCAGAAAACTAAAGAGCCCCATTCCCAGCAGAACAGTAAAAAACACCGCAATTAACGGTGAAACTATCTGCAGATACCACGGGATAAACGTACGAGGTTGAAATTGCCACATGGTGGTTTATTCCTGCTCCAGAAATTGTCCGGCCATCCACTGACCGATCTGATTCGTGCTGGTGTCCTGAGTTTGTACCACAGGCGAAAGATGTCCATCGAACAGTGCGGCAATGCGATCACTGATCAGGAACAATTCATCCAAATCTTCAGAAATCACCACAATAGCCGCACCGCGATCGCGCAATTCCATCAGTTCACGGTAAATAGCATTTGCCGCGCCAATATCAACACCCCAAGTTGGGTGCGCGCATACAAAAACATTCGGTTCGAGCGCGAGTTCACGACCGATGATAAATTTCTGTAGGTTACCGCCGGAAAGTGATTGGGCGGGCGCATGTTCGTTGTGACATTTGACTTGATGTTGTTCAATGACATCACGAGTCCGGGCAGAAACTTTATGCCATTTCACCCAACCAAAGCGTTTCAAACCCAGCGTAGCGTTTGTCAGCAGCAAGTTTTCACGGAGGCTCATTTTGGGTGCGGCACCGTGACCGAGACGCTCGGCAGGTACATAAGCCATACCCAGACGGCGGCGGCGACCGACATTCAGTCGACCAACGGGCTTGCCATTCATGATGATCTGATCGCTGTGCGTACTAACCCGCTCACCACTCAGAATACTGAGTAACTCTTCCTGACCATTACCAGCGACACCAGCAATCCCCAAGATTTCACCACCACGCAGCGAGAAATTAAGCTTTTTCAGCGCGCAGGCAAAGGGGTTTGGTGCTGATGCAGAGAGGTCTTTAATTTCTAGATTAATTTTTTTGCTGGAGCGACGTTCATAGGTTTCAGCAATCGCGCTGTCACCCACCATCATCCGGGCGATACTTTCTGGCGTTTCATTGGAAGGAATACAGGCGCCGGTTACTCGTCCACCACGCAAGATGGTGGCGTTATGACAAAGAGCCGTCACTTCTTTCAATTTGTGGCTGATAAACAGGATCGTACAACCATCAGCAGCAAGCTGACGTAATACGACAAACAGACTATCCACTTCCTGAGGCGTTAGTACCGACGTCGGCTCATCAAGAATAAGCAGTTTGACCTGTTGGATCAGGCAGCGAAGAATTTCTACTCGTTGGCGTTCGCCCATGGACAAGCTAAACACATAACGATCTGGATCGATATTCAGTCCATAATTACCCGACAGCTCACGGATGCGTCCTGCTAGATCACCGATTTGTTCCCGCATCGACGGGGTTAGACACAAAGCGATGTTTTCCGTGACGGAAAGTGTTTCAAACAGCGAAAAATGCTGGAACACCATACCGATACCTAATTCGCGGGCATGAGAAGGAGAGCGGATCTGCAACTCCTGACCATCCCACACGATGGAACCACTGTCCGGGGTCACCAAACCATAAATGATTTTGACCAAGGTTGACTTTCCTGCACCATTTTCACCCAATAGTGCATGGATTTCACCACGTTCGAGCTTCAAATTGATCTTGTCGTTCGCAAGACAGCCGGGATATTGCTTTTTGATATCCCACAATTCAAGCTGGTAATGATGTGTTGTCATCCTCTTTACGACACTCCGAAAAAATTGATGTGGGAGTTAAGCAAAAAATCGTCCAATTTGCCATTTTTTCTGTATGTGAAATCACTGATCAGCGAAAAAATCACCATGTGAAGAGGGCGATCAGCCGAATAATGTAGCGGATATGTAAAATGCAGGCATATGTCTAGCTTCAATACGGACTCACTGTATTTTAGTGGCGCTGAATTCGTTCCGATTATTTTATAACCGATAACTCATATTTTTCCTGCATTATTTTGATGTTGAGAATAGATATGTTGTTGAAAGCGTTTTTCTCTTCGGTTTTTTCTTTTTTATGGCATGGAACAAATGAGTAACTTAGAACTAAAACGAAGCTGGTTGGCGCAGTTATTTTTTGGACGGCAAGATGCGGTTTTAGCGCATCAAACAAGCGGATTGAGCATTGCAGATGATTCCAAAAAACAGTTGTTACCATTTGCCCGCATGAATGCCAAACCAGAAATAAAGCATTGTTTGTTTTGGTCTGATCTTTATATCACGACAGCACGGAAAACCTATCTTTATCGTGGTTTTTCTCGAACTCGTTTACGTCAGTTGGTGGTGTTGTTGAATCAAGGCTGGCAAAGTCATATCGAGCAACAATTAAATGCAGAGTATATAAATGCCAAAGCGATAAAAGCCGAAATACGTGCTTTTTTAGATAGCTCTGCCTATCGGCGTGACTCACAACGTCAGTGGATGGTGAATCGCTGTCAGGCTGTTTCTTCGGTATCTGCCGCGTTAAAAGCGCAGTTTGCTACGTCTCGTCAGCAATCGACATTTAAATATCTGGCTGCTTTTGTTGCTGCATCGGAAGAGAAAGTGAAAAAAGCGAATGCCAAATTCTTGCAGCAAGAAAGTATTCGATTTAAATCATTTTTCGACACAATAGAAAAAAATCCACTGACTGGGGCTCAGCGTCAGGCATGTTTAATTAACGAAGATCGTAATCTGGTATTGGCAGGGGCTGGCACAGGGAAAACCAGCACCATGATTGGTCGAGCTGGCTATTTGCTGGCGAGTGAACAAACAAAACCAGAACACATTTTAATGCTGGCGTTTGCTAAAAAAGCGGCCGAAGAGATGCAGGAGCGCCAGGATAAATGTCTCAGCTCGATGTTGCCGCAAGCTACGCCAACCATAAAAACCTTCCACGCCTTGGGATTAGAGATCATCTCTATAGTTAAAGGCCGACGTCCAACTCTTACTGCCTTTGCGGAAGATAATGTTTTATTTACTCGTTTTATTGAGAC
>JAQUHG010000314.1 GCA_028683735.1 Tolumonas sp.
AGTGCTGTTTTGTGGGTTAAACAATACAACGCAGATAACCGGGAACTGACCACCTAATGAGGCGTCATAACAGAGGATAGGAAACCCTTCTTGTTCCAATGTGTTGATGGCTTCTTTGATCGCAGGAAAACGATCAATAACATCTGTCGGAATGGTTGGCAGGCTGATTGCCTCACGGATAATTTTATTTTTGACATAACGCTCGAACACTTCTGACAACGCCTGAGTTCTGGCTTCAGTGACTGTGTTGCCTGCGCTCATGCCATTTGATACGTATAAATTAGCGACGATGTTCATTGGAATATAAACCGTCTGCTGGTTGTCCTGACGTACAAACGGTAAAGCACAGATACCGCGTGCATTATTACCGGATTGCAAGTCGATCAGCATGTCGGATGTCAGCTCTTGCTCCGGGTTGTAATAGGCGCGGGTGAATTCATCAAGGATACCATCAGGGAACGAACCATCTTCAGGGACCGGAAACCATTTTTCGTTTGGATAATGTACAAACGGGCCGTTGGCTATTTCATTGCCTAGGAAAAAGTCGGCAAAAAAGTAGTTAGTGGAAAGGCGTTCAAAATATTCGCCTAATGCGGAAGCTAATGCTGCTTTTTGTGTTGCCCCTTTGCCGTTGGTAAAACAAAGTGGGCAATCTTTATCCCGAATATGAACAGACCAGACGTGCGGTACAGGATTAAGCCATGATGCTTCTTCAATATTAAAGCCTAAAGCTTGTAATTTGGTTTGAAAGCGGGAAATAGAATCTTCCAGCGCAGCATCTTTACCGGGGATGAAGGTTTGCATATTCGGGTTCCGAGTGTTGATAAATTGTTAAAGCATAGCCGCTGATCATATGCTGTGAACTGGCGTATGTCACTCTTCCTGCGACTTCACGCTACTTTGGCTATTTCATGCAAAAATTTTGATAAAAATACTTGCAGCAAAACGCTGCATCCGTATTGTGAAGCGATATGTTTTGATCAGTAATCCAAGCAGGAATGGAAATGAAAAAAGTAGGACTAATTGGTTGGCGTGGTATGGTGGGATCGGTTCTTATGAGCCGAATGATTGAAGAAAACGACTTCAGTAAAATTGATCCCGTATTTTTTACTACCTCTCAGGCTGGTCAGGAAGCACCGAAATTTACGGCTAAACCTGCTGGCGCGTTAGAAGATGCCTTCAATATTGATGCCCTGAAAGCGATGGACATCATCATTACCTGCCAAGGTGGTGATTACACGAAAGAAGTGTATCCAAAATTGATGGCTTCCGGCTGGAGAGGTTACTGGATCGATGCCGCATCTACACTACGTATGGAAGATAATGCGATCATTATTCTGGACCCAGTGAACGGCCACGTTATTGATAATGCATTGAATAAAGGTATCAATACCTACGTTGGCGGTAACTGTACTGTCAGTTTGATGCTGATGGGCTTAGGTGGTTTGTTTGCCAACAATCTGGTGGAGTGGGTTTCTTCTTCTACTTATCAGGCGGCTTCAGGTGCTGGCGCACGTCATATGCGTGAACTGCTGCAACAGATGGGTTCTCTGCGTGACGTGGTTGCCACCGAGTTGGCTGACCCAGCCTCTGCAATTTTAGATATCGAACGCAAAGTAACGGCAGCTATGCGTGCCGATGAGTTCCCAACATCACAATTTGGCGCTCCGCTGGCGGGCAGCTTGATCCCATGGATTGATGTACCGTTGGCGAATGGTCAGAGCAAAGAAGAATGGAAAGGCATGGCTGAAACCAACAAGATCCTTGGTTTGCCAACAGCCGGTATTCCGGTTGATGGTAACTGTGTACGTATCGGTGCACTGCGCTGCCACAGCCAGTCTTTCACTATCAAACTGAAAAAAGATGTGCCATTGGCTGATATTCATCAGATGCTGGCAGCACATAATGATTGGGTTCGCGTGATTGAGAATGATCGTGCTATTACAGTCAAAGAACTGACTCCAGCTGCCGTAACCGGTACATTGAATGTGCCTGTAGGCCGTCTGCGTAAGATGAATATGGGGCAGGATTTCCTGTCTGCATTCTCTGTAGGCGATCAGCTGTTGTGGGGCGCGGCTGAACCATTACGTCGCATGCTGAATATTTTGTTAGCGAAAGCATAAATTACTGACTGATATGCAAACGCACTGCTTCGGCGGTGCGTTTTTGTTTTTATGGTACAAATAGTAATAATTAATAGGTCAAAAGAATAGAAAGCAGAGGAAATATTAAATCAGGCTTTAATGCCAAGAGGCATGGAGGAACGAGGCTGAGTCAAACCATGATCGTTATAGGTCATAGCATCGCGATCACGAGCTTGCGCGAGAATGGTACTGAGCTTGCGACTGGCAATTAAATTCATTTCGATCAATTTGCCATTCACTTCATTTTTTTCACGGCAACTACGCAGCAGATCATGAAGATTTTCACGCCAGCTCTGATATTCATCATCGGATGCATTTTGACGTGCTTGATTATCTAATGCTGTCAGTTGTGCCAGTAATGTGGTTTTGCTATTAGCTAATTCAGCTAATTCAATTACTTGACGTTGTTTCAGCGCGGCAAATTCTTTCTCCAGCACTTCTTGAAGTGCCGTTAGTCGTTTTTGCTGTTGCTGTAACAAAGTCTGATCAATCATTCATTATCACCAAACAAGGCCTTTTCCTGCGCCAACATTTTACTGGCAACACGGTCAGCATTGATTTTGTAGTCACCGCGTTCGATAGCTGCTTTGATAGTAGCTACTTTGTTATCATCAGTATCTGGCGCATCAGAGATTTTTTGTTGCAAACGGCTCAGTGACATCGCCTGATCTGTCAGTTTTACTGTGTCTTGAGCAACAGTTCCTTTGCTTACAGATGAACTACTGGATTCACTGGCGGCGCCTTGTTTACTGGTTTTTGCACTGCTGGTTTTATTGCTCAAACCGTTTAGTGCGCTGTTGATGTTATTGATAGCCATTTTGTTTTACCCGTAATTGAATCCGTGTATCTGTTCATCGGCCATAAAGTAAGAAACTTTAGGTCTCAAAGTGAAAAATTTACATTTCTACTTTTACCTGACCTACTGCACTAACAACAGCTGAAATAATACGTTGTGAACGAATATTTTGCACTCTGATCATGTCATGCAGGGAACCGTCCTGTAATGCACGGCCACTGGTTTTAATTTGCATGCCACCTTTCTCTGCAATGATCTCGACCGTATCGTCGCGGCAGACCACACAGATTTGATCTTGGCGGATCGGCTGATTGGTTTTCAGTTCGCGTTTACTCCTCGCTCCAATCAATATAGCCATATCGGTCGTCATGTTACCGTTTAGCAAGAAACTGTCGATATAAGTCACTGTCAAATTATCGGCTGA
>JAQUHG010000315.1 GCA_028683735.1 Tolumonas sp.
GTGCTGAAATCCAGCAGTCAGACGGCGTTGCTGGTGGCGGCAAGCCCATTGGCTCTGGCGGATATGGTATTAGTGCTGTGGCGTAATCTGAAAATGCTGCGTGAAATTGCGGATATTTATCAGATCCACTTAGGGTATTGGGGGCAACTAAGGTTGATCCGCCAAATTCTACAAAATATGGTGTTTGCCGGGGCTGCTGAGTTAGTCACTGAATTAGGCACCGATTGGTTTAGTGCGGAATTAACCTCTAAGTTATCGGCAAAATTAGCGCAAGGGCTGGGCAGTGGTTTATTATCCGCCCGTTTAGGGATTAATGCGATACAAGCTTGCCGTCCGTTAACGCTGTTGCCCGATGAGAAACCTAAACTTTCGCAAATCAGAAAAGCGCTGTTAAAGCGTTTAGGTGCCACAGTTAGCCACTTTTTCTCTACGAAAACAGAGAGTGAACAAAAAAATAAAACCGGCGGTTAAAGCCGGTTTTATCAAATAGCAGAGGTCAGCCGTTAATCAAGTTGTACGGTGCAGGGGAGTCGGACATGCATACACAATCCACCAGTCGGACGGTTATACGCAGAGATGGTCCCGCCATGTACTTCTATCGCGCGTTTCGTGATCGCCAAACCTAAACCATCACCGGGATTATTATTGCTGCGGAAAAAGGGCTGGAAAATAGAAGCTAAATTGTTGTCAGCAACGCCTGGGCCATTATCCGCAATTTCAATCACCAGCATATCATCGAGTTCCTGATGGACTTCGATATCAATATGACAACCACGACCGGCATGTTGCAGTGCATTTCGGATCAGGTTATCAAAGGCCCGTAGCAGCAATTCACCGCGGCTTTGGATGATGATCCCTTCATGTAGCGCATCATCCAGCTGTAGTTGAATTACACTGCCACTGTCTTTGGCTTCGAATTGAGCGTCATCTACCAGTGATTTCAACAATTCAATCAGGTCGATGTAGTCCTCTTTCGGTTGCGGAACACCAGATTCCATTCTGGCCAGCGTGAGTACTTCCCCAACTAAACTGTCCAGACGATGACATTCCTGCTCGATACGCTGCAGCATTTGTTCGGTCACTTCCGGTTTTTGCCGCATCAGGCCAATCGCCAACTGCAAACGAGCCAGCGGGGAACGCAAATCGTGGGAAACATCGTGCAATAGGCGACGTTGCGCGTCGATCAACTGTTTGAGTTTTTCCGCCATAGAATCGGTATCCCGACCTAGTTCGGCAAATTCATCGTACCGTTTGCCTATTTGTTTACTGACGTTAATATCGAAATCACCTTTAGAGACTGCCTTTAGGCCATCACGCAGTGTTTCTATTGGGCGAGAAATTGATAAGGCTAATCGGCCACTGAATAGCAGACTCGTCAGCATTATCATAAAAAACAAAAATATCGGCGCGTCAAATAACTCAAAAATGACGTTGTAAGGGAATGGCGGTGGTCGCCGGATCAGATATATCCAGAAGACCTCGCCATCCTCCAGTGTGACTTTTTCCACACCCGGCGTATCGTTGGTATTTTCTGTTATACGTTTGGCTTCTAGCCATGCTTTATCATTAATCGTCCGATCAAATAGGTCTTTACCATTTTTATCAACTACAAACGGGACGGGCATTCGTGGCGCCTTAGCCTCCGTATTGTTTGATAATTGTGGTTTAATAATTTCGGATAATAATTTTTTCCCGCCACTTTGCAGTGTCCGGGCTACGGAATCTGTAATCCCGTTCGGACGTTCGCCGATTTCAACGACACTATAGAGCGTTTTGGCATCCTGATAGAGTGTGAGAATAATTCCTGTGCCGATCCCGCTTAACAAAATAACGAGCCAGAAACTCAGCAATATTTTCCAGAAGATCCGGCGCATTAATTATTCCACCACCAGCTGATAACCTATACCCCGGATGGTTTGAATGGGGGAGCGGCCATCTTTGAGATTTCCCAATTTCTGGCGCAAGTTACTGACATGCACATCAATGCTGCGATCGTAACGCGCTAACGGGCGGCCAAGTGTGTGCATGGACAGATCTTCTTTGCTGATGGTTCGGCCGGCACGCCGACACAGTATTTCCAGCAGATTAAATTCGGTGCTGGTCAGATCGAGTAAGTTGTCTTGCCATGCCGCACTGCGGCTAGCGGCAGAGATGGTGAGTGCGCCCACTTTGAGCGGTTGTAACTGGCCGGGGTCTTGTTTATCGGGATCGGCGCGACGCAAAATCGCGCGCACGCGGGCCACCAGCTCCCGTGGGGTGCAGGGTTTGGAAACATAATCATCCGCACCCAACTCCAGCCCAATAATACGATCAATATCATCACCTTTGGCGGTGAGCATTAGTACCGGCACATTACTGTGGGTACGTAAACGGCGTAGTACGTCGATCCCAGAGAGTTTTGGCATCATGACATCCAGCAATATCAGATCATAATCCCCACTCAAGGCTTCTTCTAAACCACTTTCACCATCATGGTACATCTGTACAGCAAATCCTTCATTGCTGAGGTATTGTCCCTGCATACTGCACAGCTCTAGATCATCATCAACCAACAAAATGCGGATCATGTAAACCTTCCTCTAATAACATACAACGACATGATACGGAGGCCGACACACCGAACAATAGACTGTGCAGAGATATACCTATATTTACGTAAAATTACACATTAAGTGTTAAGTTCGCGTCTAAAGCGATTTTTCTGCCATGTTCATTTGCTGACGGAGTAGTGGTGCCAGCATATCGCGGATCAAGGGTTGCGCTTTGGCTGTTGGATGAATGCCATCGTTAAACATCAATTCTGGTCTGGTAATGATCGACTCCAGAAAAAAGGGCAGCAGAGGTATACCTGTCTCTTCGGCTAACTGAGGGTAAATAGCTTCCAATCTGGTTATATAAGCAGCCCCGTAATTACGTGGAATTCTGATTTGCATCAGCAGTGGTTTCCCGCCTTGTTGCTGAATGAGCTGAATTGTCTTTTTCAGCGTTTGATAAGGCACTGCAGGCGGAAAACCACGAATGCCATCATTAGCGCCTAACTCAATTAACACCCAATCTGGTTTGTGATGTGACAGCAAGGCGGGTAAACGGGCTAAACCGTCCTGTGTAGTGCTGCCACTGATGCTACTGTTAATGATGGTGACGGGGAATTTCTCTTCTTTCCATTGTTGTTGTAGTAACACCGGCCAGCTTTGTTCTGCCGCCATCATGTAGCCTGCACTCAGGCTGTCTCCAAGTATTAGTAGCGTGCTAGCATGGATAGAAAGTGAGCACATCGATAATAACATCAGCAGGATTCCTCTCATGACGCAACCTCTTATCATACAGGTCAATAATTTGTCGCAGCGGGTTTCAGTTGGTAA